>CAIPWG010000390.1 GCA_903868655.1 uncultured Sphingomonadales bacterium | reverse complement strand
TCGGAACCCCGCGCCGCCGCTGCCGTTGCGCAAACGTGCCCGCCAGATCATCAATATCATAAGCCAGAAAATCGGGCCTGGCGCGCCACAGCGCAAGATGCCGGCGGGCATTCGCCGCCAGTGTCCGCCAACCCGCCTCGCTCATCACCAGGCCCCGGACGATATGCGGCGAATAGCGATGAAACCAGGCCGCCACCCGGGGATCAAAGCTCATTACCGCGACAGGCCCGGCATATCCTTCGAGCGCGCGGCGCACCGCAAGGCACAGCGGCGCAACATGGCCGCCCTCGACAGTCTTGATCTCGATCAGCAGCGGGACACGCCCCGCCACCTGGGCCAGCAGCATGGCCAGGGTCGGGATCGTGTCTGCGCTGCCCGCCAGTGCAATGCCAATCAAATTGGCGGTCGTTTGGTCGGCCACCATGCCTTTTTGTGCGGTCAGCCGGTCCAGAGTTTCATCATGGAACACGATCGCCTGACCATCGCGGCTGCGTTGTACATCGCATTCGATGCCAAGCCCTGCCGCAATGGCTGCCCCAAACGCGGCCGGGCTGTTTTCGATCACGCCTTTCGCCCGGTCATGCCGCCCGCGATGGGCATAGACAAACCGGGTCAGCCAGTCGCACCGCCCCGGTCGCGGGGCGGGTACAAGCCAGCGGTCAAACAGTACGAACAGCAAATACAGCATCGATTTCCACCGCAGCACCCAACGGCAGCGCCGGCACCCCGACCGCGCTACGCGAATGCCGGCCGGCCTCGCCAAACGCAGTGATCATCAGCTCGGATGCGCCATTGGCCACTTTGGGTTGATCGGTGAATTCGGGGGTCGAAGTGATGAATACGCCCAATTTGACCACACGTTCGATCCGGTCGAGCGATCCCAGTGCGGCCTTCGCCTGCGCCAGCAACATCAATCCGCAGGCTTGCGCGGCGGCCTGGCCCTGCTCCAGACCAAGTTCATCGCCCAGCCGGCCGGTCAACAGCTTGCCATCGGCAAACGACACCTGGCCGGAGACATACAAAAAACCACCAGCCAGCACTGTGGGCACATACGCAGCCACCGGCGCTGCCGGTTGAGGCAGCACAAAACCGGCAGCAGCGAGCAAATCTGTAACGGTATCGGTCATTGAGGTTCTCCGTTGATATGTGCCATGATCCACGGCAGCGCCTGTGGCCATGCGTCAATCCGGGCATGGGCATGCCCGGCGACGTGTGCGCAGGCAATATGCGGGGCAATCATCGGTTCGGCGCACAAGTGCAACCGCCGCACATCGGGCGTGATGTCGCCAACCGATTCGTGATGCTGGGGAAGATCGTCGATGAACACCGCGCGGCTCGGGCGGTATTCTTCGAGAATGGCGCGCAGTGCCGGGCCTTTGGGACCCTGATTGGTGAACACCCGCGCATGGATGCCATGATTGGCCAATTGCTGCGTACGCGCTGCGCGCCGGTCATCATTCAGATTGGTCAGGATAACCACGTCGGCGTGTTCGGCCAGGACCTTCATCGCTTCCACTGCGCCCACGACGGGCTGCTGCCGATACATCTCGGTATCGAAAAACAGATTGAGCAAGCGCCAGATTTCCGGCCCTTCGACCTGACGCCCATTATCGGCATAGCGCATTGCCTTGCCGAAATCGTTGTCTTTCATCTCGAAGTTGATGCCGTGGCATTCTGCCAGCCAGCCTCCGAACGGCGCGACCATGTGCAACAGCACTTCATCGCAATCGCTGATCACCAGCGGGCGGTTCATCGCAAGCTCTCCCATGCAGCGGCGAGGGTTTCGGGCGGAATGTCAAGCGCCGCTGCGGCCGCGACAAGATCCGATTCATGATTGGCAAGAAATTCGAGCACCGCGCCCATGATCAGCGGGTTGCCGACGCCCGCGCGCAAGGCGTCAGGTGTCAGCCCCGTCAGTGCCAGAAACCGGTCGGCGCGCGGCGGATCGCCCAGCACAAACACCAACGCCTGCAAAGCCAGCGCCATAGGATCATACGAAAGGTTTGGTGCACGAATGATTGCCAGCGTCCTTTCCGACGAATAGACCGGGTGGCATGCTTGTAGAGGAACTCGCCCCGTCCGTGGCAAAAAGAATTCTGGTTGTCGAGGACAACGACCTCAACCGCAAACTGTTCAGTGATTTGCTGAAAGCAAAGGGGTTTGATGTCGAACCGCTGGCCGACGGCTTTGCGGTGATCGAGCGCGCGCGCGATTTTGCACCCGACCTGGTGATTATGGATATCCAGTTGCCACGGATTTCGGGATTGGAACTGATCGAGGCGTTGAAGGCCGATGCAACGCTGAGCGCGATCCCGGTACTGGCGGTGACTGCCTATGCCGGAAAGGGCGATGAAGACCGCATCCGCGAGGCCGGCGCCGAAGGCTATCTGGCCAAACCGGTATCGATCATGCCCTTTCTGCAAGCCGTGGGCCGCCTGATCTAGCTGGCCACAAACGCCGCCCGGGTTTATTGTCGCGCGGTAATGCCCTCTTGGGCTTGACAAGAGCGGGGTCCAGCCGCTTTTCCGCCGCAATCGTCTGGCAGGGCATCACCTGCTCAATTGGAGATACCCATGGATCGCGCCGAAACCAGCGCCCGGATTGCCGACCTGATTGCCCCCTTCAACAAAAAGGGCATCGCGATCACCGACACCAACACGTGTGCGGGCGATCTTGAATGGGACAGCCTGACGGTGATGGATTTCGTCGCCGCCATCGAAGACGAATTTGATATCATCATCAGCATGAACCAGCAGGCCGAGATCGAAACCTATGGCCAACTGGTCGACGCCGTGACCAAGCTCAGGGGCTGAAAAGAACCACGATGACCGACACCGCTACCACCACCGACCTGTTTTCGAAATTCGATCCACTGATCGAACAGCGCCGCGCGCTTTTGTCGACGGGCCTGACCGACCCGTTCAATCTCGTGATGGAAAAGGTGCTGTCGCCAACTCGCGCTATCTGCAACGGGCGCGAAACGATCCTGCTCGGCACCTACAATTACATGGGCATGACCTTTGACCCCGATGTTGTTGCTGCGGGCAAATTGGCACTGGACGACTTCGGATCGGGAACCACCGGCAGCCGCGTGCTCAACGGCACGTATGCCGGGCACCGCGATGTCGAAGCGGCCCTGCGCGAATTTTACGGCATGGATCATGCCATGGTGTTTTCGACCGGGTATCAGGCCAATCTTGGCATTATCAGCACGATGGCGGGCAAAGGCGATTACATCGTGCTCGACATCGACAGCCACGCCTCGATCTGGGATGGCTGCAAGATGGGCGATGCCGAAGTCGTACCGTTCAAGCACAACGACATCGAAGCGATGGAAAAGCGCCTGCGCCGGATTCCCGAAGGCGCTGGCAAGCTGGTGATCCTCGAAGGCGTCTATTCGATGCTGGGCGATATCGCCCCGTTGAAGGAGATGATCGCGGTCGCCAAAGCCCATGGCGCGATGGTGTTGGTCGACGAAGCACACTCGATGGGTTTCATCGGCCCCAACGGGCGCGGCGTGGCCGAAGACCAGGGTGTGCTCGATCAAGTCGACTTCGTGATCGGCACCTTTTCGAAATCGGTCGGCACGGTCGGCGGGTTCTGCGTGTCAAACCACCCGAAATTCGAAATCCTGCGCCTGGTATGCCGGCCTTATGTGTTCACCGCCAGCTTGCCGCCGAGCGTTATGCACACGGCCGCGACATCGATTCGCAAACTGATGCATGCAGGCGACAAGCGCGCGCATCTCTGGGAAAATTCGCGTACGCTCCACGCCGGGATGCTGGCCCGCGGATTCAAACTGGGTACCCAGACCCCGCAAAGCGCGATCATTTCCGTGATCATGCCGGATCTGGAACGCGGCGCCGCGATGTGGGAAGCGCTGTTGCACGAAGGGCTTTATGTCAATCTGGCGCGGCCTCCGGCGACACCTGCTGGCATGACCCTGTTGCGGTGTTCGCTGTGCGCCGAACATACCGCCGAACAAGTCCAGACGATCCTGGGCATGTTTGAACGTGCAGGCAAAGCAATGGGCATCATCTGATGCGGCAGTGGGTAGCCGGCTTTGCGCAAGCCCTGACTTTGCTTGCACCGGTTACCGCACTTGCGCAGCCCTTGCCGCCAACGGTGCCGGCCCCGGTGCCTGGTGCGGTTACAGCAATGACGACGAGACCATGCGTTGCCGGCGTCGCCGCACCGACCGACTGGGCCGCACTATGCCATTATCGCGAAGCCGATCGCGCGGTCGATTCAGGATCGCGGGCCGTGCTGATCGGTGATTCGATCACCGAATTCTGGTTCCCCACTGCGCCAGCGCTGTTCGCCGGCGGCATTGTCGACCGGGGCATTTCCGGCCAGACTTGCGTGCAGATCGCTGCACGGTTTTATCAAGATGTCGTGCGGTTGCGCCCGCATGTCGTGCACATCATGTGTGGCACCAACGATATTGCGGGCAATACCGGGCCGACCAGCCCCGATGATTTTGCCAATGCCATCCTGGCGATGACTGATCTTGCCCGTGCCAATGGCATCGCGGTGGTCATTGGGGCGATCCTGCCTGCGGGCGCGTTTGGCTGGCGCGAGGGCTATCGACCGGCAAGCGAAATCATTGCGCTCAATGGCTGGTTGCGCGCCTTGGCCGAACAACGCGGGCTGGCATTTGCCGACTATCATACGGCGCTGGCTGCGGCCGATGGCGCCATGAAGCCGGGCCTTTCGAGCGACGGTGTCCATCCCAACGCCGCCGGCTATGCGCTGATGGAACCGATTGCCCGCGCCGCGATTGCGCAGGCCGAAAGCCACAGCAACACACGCTGATCATGCAGGCATCACGTTTGCGATGGTGGCGCCGGCACACTGGTCAAACGCCGCGCCATGTTGGCCTGCCAAAAGCGACACAGCCAGAAATCCCGCAATAACCAACGCAACAAACGCCAGCGTTACCCATATCAGATAGCGATCGATGAACGCCTTGATCGGCGCACCGAACAGGCGGAACAGCACACCCACGATCATAAAGCTGATCGAACGCGAAATCAGGCTGGCGCCAACGAAAACACCCAATGGCACGCCGACAAAGCCAGCGCTGATCGTGACCAGTTTGAACGGAATCGGCGTGACCCCTTTGCCCACGATCAGAAAGAATGCGTTGGCCCGCAACTGGCATGCGGCATAAGGAAAACTGTGCGACAGATGCAGCACGTCGAGCAGCTGCGCACCAACGCTCTTGAACAGAAAATGGCCGATCGCATAACCGAGCAGACCACCCAAGACCGAACCCAACGTTGCGAACACGGCGTATCGCAACGCCTTGCGCGGATTTGCGAGGCACATCAGCCCCAACAGCGGGTGCGGCGGGATGGGAAAAAAGCTCGCCTCACAAAAGGCGAAGAGCGCCAACCACCATTCAGCCTGCGGATGCTCGGCCTTGGCCATGGTCCAATCGTAAAGACGCCGAAGCATACCGTTCCCGTTTATTGCCAAACCCCTGCGCCCCTAGGTGAGCCAGCCGCTTTGAGCCAGTCCTATTTGAAAGGCGGGTTGGACGGATCAGCAAACCCACGAATCGG
>CAIPWG010000389.1 GCA_903868655.1 uncultured Sphingomonadales bacterium | reverse complement strand
GTTTGCGCGGTCGACTGAACTTTCGCGGTGACTTCTGAAATCGATGCGACAGTGCGTTCCAACGATGCAGCCTGTTGTTCGGTTCGGGCTGACAGATCTTCACAGGCCGAACGAATTTCACTCGATCCGGTCGAGATTGTATCGACGCCATCGACGACTTTGCCCAAAGTGTGGCGCAGCGACCGAACTGCCGCATTGAAATCCTGTTCGACCGAGGCGTATTCGGCCGGCAAGTTTCGTGCCTCTACTGTCAGGTCGCCTCTTGCGAGTGCCGCAAGTGCGCCACCGAGTTGATCGCGCACAACGCTGCGCATCTTTTCCTCGGTATCGACAAAATAGCCGGACAAACCGATATCGATGTCAAGCAGAGAGACTTTTACAAGTGCCGTCAGTTGCCGTGCCAGTGAGCGGCGCCAGGGCAGCCAGCGGGTGAGACCGGGCGCGACAATGGCGTAGATCATTTCTTCGAGGATCATGGTGTAGCCGCCGATATACCAACGCGGTTCCAGCCCGATCCGCGCGTGAACATTGCCGATGTTCATCGCACGTTTGTAGTATTCGTCATTCACGCCATGGGTAAAGACGCCGATCCAGTGGGCGCGCTGCGCAGACTTCGCACGATCCATATGCGCTTTTCCGCTGAAGAAATGCCCCAAGGCAGGAACACCAGCGATCTTGGCGTAAAACCGGTCGAGCGCGGTATCCACCCGACGGTTCAAGGCACGCAGGACCCCTGAAAAGGCAGCGCGGTCGGTGCGGTCCAATTCATAAAATGCAATTTGTTCGGAAAACTTGGGGTCGGTCATTGTTTGCTCCCGCACATTTTTAGGTTTTTGTGGGCTGGATCAGGCGGCCGCTTGCGCCAGCGAATGGCCAAGCGCGAGCGCATGTGGATCAAGGATCATCATCAAGCGGTCATCGACCGCAGCCAAACTGTCGATAAAGGGTATCAGTGCCTGATGATCGAAAGCTGGGGGAGGCTGCAATGCCTCTTCGTCAACCGAAACCATGTCGCTGACCGCTTCCACGATCAGTCCGATCTCTTGCTCATTCACGCTGATGACGATGATCGCGTGGCGTTCGGTGATTTCCAGCGGTTTCCAACCGAGCCTGATAGCCAGGTCGACAACGGGCAAGGCTATCCCTCGCCGGTTTACCACCCCGACCATATAGTCCGGCGCACCCGGCACGATGGTGGGTGTGCTCCAGGCCCGAATTTCGAGAATGGCAATGCTATCGATCCCGAAGGTTTCGCCACCAACCTCAAACGTGATGAGATTTCTGATCATCGTATGTTCCAGACAAATTTACGAAGGAGATGGCTCGCGCGGCTTGATACAGACGGCGGTGGAAACCCGACTAGCGCTTCGGGCGTCTCCATGACCTGAGGTGTCTGCTAGGGGGAACTACTTGTTTGCCCAAAAGGGCAATCGGAAGGTGGTTGCGCGCCTTTCGCGCCCGTCTGTCCCGCAGTATTTCCATCGGGTGGCAGGCTGCCGAAGCAGCTCGCGCGCAGCGGCGCAATTGAGAGTTGCCCATGGAATGTCAGCCATTGCTGCCAGGATTGCACGCTGTTAGCATCACACCTTCAAACCGGTGGAGAGCGTTGTGAAACTTGCAAAAATTGCGGCCTTGGTGGCCACGTGTGCCCCAGCCATAGCGCTCGCCCAGTCAGCTCCTGCCGATCCGTATCTGTGGCTGGAGGATGTATCCTCACCCCGAG
>CAIPWG010000388.1 GCA_903868655.1 uncultured Sphingomonadales bacterium | reverse complement strand
GCGGCACCCATTCGCCCGCTGCAACTTGGCCAATCCCGTCTGCGATCGCTTCCACCAGATCGGGTGTGGCAGCGGCGAACTGTTCGGATTGTGCCAATTCCTCGATCCCGGCGTTGACCCGCATGGCGAGGACCTGATCGGCAGTCGGAGCGGTGAAAGTCATTGAGCGGTGTTCCTTGGCAAGCCTCTGCATCCGGGCAGGCATTGTACTGGTGCGTATTTTTTTACAAAAAACCGATACCCACTTTTATACCCGAAGCACTATAGCCAAACGCGATGGCCGCAACAAAGTCCAACTGCCTTTTGGCGCAAGGTGCCGCGCTCGCGCAGGCGATTGCTGTGGCGGCGGAACTGATCTGCAACGGTGGCACTGTCGCCGTACCGACCGAAACGGTCTATGGGCTGGCCGCGCGCGCCGACAGTGACATAGCGGTAGCTGCGATCTATCGCGCCAAGGGACGTCCCGATTTCAACCCCTTGATCGTGCACGTTGCTGATCTGGCGCAAGCCCGGACATTGGCGGAAATCGATGCGGCGGCGCAAATGCTTGCGGATCGTTTCTGGCCCGGACCTTTGACGCTGGTGCTGCCACGCCGCGCCGATGCGGGGCTGAGCGTCGCGGTGTCTGCGGGATTACCGACTGTGGCGCTGCGCTGTCCGGCCCACCCGGTCATGCGGGGTTTGATTGCCGCGACTGGCCTGCCGCTGGCGGCTCCTTCGGCCAATCGCAGTGGAGGGGTCAGCCCGACAAGCGCGGCGCATGTCGCGGCCTCGCTTGGTGATCGGGTTGATCTCATTCTGGATGGCGGTGATTGCGCGCGCGGGCTTGAATCGACGATCGTGGCAGTGCGTCCCGGCGGTGGCTGGACTTTGCTGCGACCCGGTCCGATTGCGCGCGTGGATATTGCCGGTCTGTTGGGTCCGGACACAGAAATCGCGGCGAAGGGTGGGATCGAGGCGCCCGGTCAATTGGCAAGCCACTATGCTCCGGGCAAGCCGCTGCGGCTGAATGCCGAAGCGCCTGAAGCCGGTGAATTCATGATCGGGTTTGGGGCAATCGCCGGCGAGGTCACGCTGTCGGCTGGCGGTGATCTGGCAGAGGCGGCGGCGCGGCTTTATGCCTGCCTCCACGCCGTGGCAGCGACTTCGCATGGGCGGGCTGCCGTAGCTCCGATACCCGATATCGGCTTGGGCGAAGCCATCAATGATCGGTTGCGCCGCGCAGCCGCGTGATCGCACGACTTTGGTCAGGGGTTGCAGTCGACTTTGCCCGATCCGGCTACGCTGACATCGCAATGCGCCTTGCCATGGACCGTGACATTGCCCGATCCAGCCACAGACCCGGTTACGTGGCCATCGCTTTTGACAGAGCCCGTGCCCGAACCTGCGACATCGATGACCGCTTCCCCAGCATTCAGATGCGCCATATCGACCTCGCCACTGCCGGCGATCGTCAGGGCGAGTGAGTCGGCTGCACCTTGGCCAGTGAATGACCCTGATCCCAAGACTTCAACCGCCAGATGCTTTGCGGTGATGCCCGCCACAGCGACATGGCCCGAACCACCAATCGTGATTCCGGCCGATTCGCTTTTAAGACGGTCGGCAGTGATCGTGCCTGACCCAGCCAGGACGAGATGATCGGCCGAAGGGGTTGTGACTGTGATCGTTGCGATCCCCGGGATCTGGTCTGAATCAGGCTTCCGCCCAATTCCCAGCTTCCCGTTTTTGAAGACAAAGCGCAACGCAGCGGTTGCTTGTGGATCGCCTTTGACAGTGATCGTGAACGCGCTGCCTTGCACCACTTGCACTGTATCGGGGCCAAGCAGGGTGATTTCATGCGCGGCGCGCCCGGATACTGCCAACTGGGCCAGCGGCACACCCGAATGGCCGTCGATTGACATGGTTGTCGCGCCACAGCCGGTCAGCCCGACGGTGCAAACGAGGGCCCTTATTGCAAGTGATGCGTTGCGCATTGGCCGTCTACCATTCGACAGTGGAAACCAGACGCAAGGCTAAGGCAGGGTGTCCGCCAACGCAAGCGGGCTGCCGGTTTCCCGGCAGCCCGCTGATGCTTGGCGTGAAACTGGGCCTTTATCAGGCGGTTTCGTAGTACTTTGGCGCGTGTTCGTTGAGGATCGCCAGGATTTTTTTCAACGCCGATGGCTCGTCGGTCTTTTCCATGGCCGCCAGTTCGCGGGCGAGCCGTGAAGACGCTGCTTCAAAAATCTGACGTTCGGAATAGGACTGTTCCGGCTGATCGTCGGCGCGGAACAGATCACGCGTCACTTCGGCGATCGATACCAGGTCGCCCGAATTGATCTTCGCTTCGTATTCCTGGGCGCGGCGCGACCACATTGTGCGCTTCACTTTGGGCTTGCCCTTCAGTGTGTCGAGCGCTTCACGCAAAGTCTTGTCCGACGACAGCTTGCGCATGCCGATCGCTTCAACTTTGTTCACCGGTACGCGCAAAGTCATGCGCTCTTTTTCAAAGCGGAGCACATAAAGCTCCAACTTCATTCCGGCGATTTCTTCATTCTGGAGTTCGACCACCCGGCCAACACCATGCTTTGGATAAACGACGTAGTCCCCAACATCGAAGGCAAGAGCCTTGGCTGCCATTGCATATCCTTTCGACGCGGCCGAACAGAAACGAAATTGCGGATAACTGGCGCCATACACGGATGCCGCAACCGGCAGACGTGTTGACGAAAGGGATATCCCGGGCCCTTTTGGGGTGAGGTCCGGCAAACGACCGTCTTACGCGCGGTCAAGCGAAACCCAGCAATCCGTTTGCCGTCTGTCCTGCCTGATTCGTGTTGTAACGCGCCGGATGAAAAACGAGAATCCGACGCTCGCCAAAGGATATAGCAAGTCTGTAACAAAATTTCCAGTGGGCAGACCATACCAAAGTGGCACAGAACGGCGTTTTCCCGCAAACTTGGTTTACGGGAATGCCGATTATGGCCTGTCTTGAGGGACTTGCGAGTGGCTCAGTCGCCTTCGCCGGGCTCAGCCGAAAAATACTTGTCGAACTTGCCGACTTCACCCTTGTGATCGTCGGCATCGGCCGGCGCATCCTTCTTGGCGGTGATATTCGGCCAATCGGCTGAGAACTTGGCGTTGAGCTCAAGCCATTGTTCCAGACCGCTTTCGGTATCGGGCAGAATCGCTTCGGCGGGGCACTCGGGCTCGCACACACCGCAGTCGATGCATTCGCTGGGGTTGATCACCAGCATGTTTTCGCCTTCGTAAAAGCAATCTACGGGGCAGACCTCAACGCAATCCATGAACTTGCACTTGATGCAGGCTTCGGTGACGACATAGGTCATGGTGGCGATTGTCCCTCGGATCGTTGCACAGCGTGTCTGGCGGCAGTGCTAGAGGTGTCGGGGGGGCTGCGTCAAGCCCGACCCGTGAGGGCTGCACCTTGAAACGCCTGCCCCGGTGCTTTGTGTGCGGGCGTATCGAGATAACGATAGCAGGCGTGCGCCTCTGTCGCGGGACCGCGCCTGTGGGGAATCACCAGAATTTCGATCACCCGCACCGTGTCGCGAATGGGCATAACCAGTATATCCCCGCTGCGAATGCTGGTGCTGGCGCGTTCGACACGCCGCCCATTGAGCCGGATATGGCCAGTAGTGGCCCATTCACGGCCCATCTCGCGCGTTGTGGCGAGGCGGATAAACCATAGCAATTTGTCAATTCGCAAGACCGCAATCGGTGCGGGCGATTGCGCCGCTGCGGGCATCAGCGCAGCAGACCGGCCAGAGCCGCAAACGCGCCATGGGCGGTTTGCGGGGAAGGCGCAGAAACTGTCTCGATCGTTCGGCGGGGCGGGCGCCAATCCCACAGCGGCGGAGCCAACGGCCCCATGGCGCCTTCGGGCAAGGGGCGCGGTATTGCCACGCGAAACCCGCCAAGCCGCAACAACGCAGCATAACTTGCAGTGGACAAGCCCATCGAACGCGCGCGCGACGGGTCGAGAAATACCTTTCGTCGCATAGCTCCCAAACGCCGTTGGTGCGCTTCTTGCAGCAATTTGTCGGCCAGATCGACCCGCAATGCCTGTTGTCCGACCCGGCGATAGCCAACGGGTGCTTCGCGGCTGGCGACTGTCGGCGGCAAGCCTTCGGGGGGTGCTGTCGGCGCGATCGCGCGCAAGGCTGCCAGGCGCAGCCACAGGCGAAGCGCATCGGGGCGCATTGTTGCCGGCATGAACAGATCAAGCCCCCCAATCCGCACACCCAGTCGCCGCAAATCCTCTCTCTGGCGCGGATCGAGCCGATCGATTGCGGCGTGATCGCGCGCCATGACGCCGCCGCCTTCGATCAGCCGCAGCAACAATGCGCGCAAATCAGGCCCCGATTCGGGCGCTTCTGCAGTCTGCGCCAGACGGCGGAGGGGGGCCAGCACACGTTCGATACGGGTGGCAAACCATCCTTTGATGGCGGTATTCACAGCGTCACGCAGTGGCTGCGGCAAACGGTCGAGTGCGGGATCAATCCGCAGCCGGGGCTCGAGCAAAGTGCGGCCAGGTTCGAGCCTGGCCACGACGATGCCATCCCAGGCGATCCCCTGATCATCCAGAACCAACCCATCGGGTTGTGCGGCGGCCGTTATCAGTGCAGCGGCGCGGCGCGAAAACAGGCCGGGCAAATGCCGTTCCGCCGCAGCCAGCAGCAATTTGCGATCGCTCGCGCGTGCCAGCGGGTCAACCACAAAGCGAAAGCCGTCGAGATGGCCAATCGGTTCATCATCGACAATCACCGCGCCAGCCTCCGACAGGCGCACCGGCAACAGGCCGGCATCGTTGCCAGCCTTGCGCATCAGCACGGTCGTACGACGATTGACAAAGCGTTCTGTCAGCCGGGCATGTAGGGCGTCGGACAGCCGGGTTTCCACCGCGCGGGCCCGTGCGGCCATTTCTTCGCGCGCCAGAACCCAGTCGGGGCGTTGCGCGATATAGGCCCAGCTGCGGATTGCCGCGATGCGCCCTTGCAAGGCATGGATGTCGCCTGTGGGATTGTCGAGCTGCG
>CAIPWG010000387.1 GCA_903868655.1 uncultured Sphingomonadales bacterium | reverse complement strand
GCTGCCAGCACCACAAGTTGCAAGAGATTCGCGCACCGCCTGATCGGGTTGGTTTAGCTGCAGCCTGCGATGCAATTTCTTGTGCCCGCATCGCGAAATGCAAAAAACCGGTTCCCACTTTTTTGCGCGATGCAATTTTTTGTGCCCGCATCACTAAATGCAAAAAACCGGTTCCCACTTTTTTGCGCGATGCTCTATGCGCCGCCCATGCACATCCCGTTTCGCAAGATGCATGGCCTTGGCAACGATTTTGTCGTGATTGATGCGCGTGTGCGTGGTCTGGACCTGACCGGGCGGCGCGCAGCGGCACTTGCCGACCGTGCGACCGGGATCGGATGCGATCAGTTGATCGTGCTCGAACCCAGTGATCAGGCCGATGTGCGGATGCGCATATTCAATCCCGATGGTGGCGAAGTCGAAGCCTGCGGCAATGCCAGTCGTGCAGTCGGGCTTTTGCTCGCGCATGAACGCGACGGCGAAACCCGCATCGAAACGCTGGGCGGTATCATTGCCGCAAAAACCGGCGACCACGGTATCAGCGTGGCAATGGGCCGGCCCCGGTTTGAATGGGATGCTGTGCCCTTGGCCTATCCGATGGATACGCTGACCATGCCAGTGGCGTGGGAAGACCTGTCAGCGCCCGCTGCGGTCAATGTCGGCAATCCACACGTGGTGTTCTTTGTGCCCGACTGCGATGCCGTCGACTTGGCGCGGCTGGGACCGCTGATCGAGCACGATCCGCTGTTTCCCGCCCGTATCAATGTCAATGTTGCCACGATTACCGGCCCCGATGCGATCACACTGCGGGTGTGGGAACGCGGCGCCGGGCTGACCCGCGCTTGCGGGACAGGCGCCTGCGCCACTGCCGTGGCGGCAATGCGACTGCGACTGACCGGACGCACTGTCACCGTCACTTTGCCCGGCGGAGCGCTGACCATCGCCTGGGATGAAACCGACACGATCATCATGACCGGCCCTGCAACCACCAGTTTTGTCGGCTCGTTCAACGAAGACGATTACCCGGCATGAGCGCACCCGATACGGTCATCACGCTCGGCTGTCGGTTGAACCTGGCTGAAAGCGAATCGATTCGCGGCATGATCAACGCCGCGCCGGGCCAGACCGTGGTGGTCAACACGTGTGCAGTCACCGCCGAAGCCGTGCGCCAGTCGCGGCGCGCAGTGCGCAAACTGCGACGCGATCACCCCACCGCGCGTCTGGTGGTGACAGGGTGCGCGGCCACCATCGCGCCCGACGATTTCACCGCCATGCCTGAAGTCGATGCGGTAGTCGCCAATTCCGCAAAGCTCGCTCCGCAAAGTTGGCAGGCGCCTGCTGTGCCCGTTGCCGAACAGGCACTGCATACCCGCGCCTTTGTGCCGGTGCAGACCGGATGCGATCACGCCTGCACGTTCTGTATCATTCCCGCCGGTCGCGGCGCCAGCCTGTCGAGCCGGGTGGATGACGTGCTGCGCCGGATTGGCGCGCATCTGGCGCATGGCGTGAACGAAGTCGTTCTGACCGGGGTTGATGTCACCGGCTGGGGCGCCGACTTGCCCGATACTCCCCGGATGGGTGATCTGGTCGCCGCGATCCTGCACGCGTGTCCGGAATTGCCTCGGCTTCGGCTGTCTTCGCTCGACGGCGTGGAAAT
>CAIPWG010000386.1 GCA_903868655.1 uncultured Sphingomonadales bacterium | reverse complement strand
CCGCGGCCAGCGAAAGCTATCTGAATATCCCGGCGATCCTTGCTGCGGCCAAAGCCACCGGTGCCGAGGCGATCCACCCCGGTTACGGGTTCCTGTCCGAAAACACCGGCTTTGCCGAAGCGTGTGAGACCGCGGGCATTGCCTTTATCGGGCCCACGGCCGACAATATCCGCGCCTTTGGCTTGAAACATACCGCGCGTGATCTGGCGCAATCGCATGGTGTGCCGCTGGCGCCGGGCACGGGTCTGTTGACCGATGCCCGTGCAGCGGCGGAGGCCGCCGAACGGATCGGCTACCCGGTGATTTTGAAAGCCACGGCGGGTGGCGGCGGCATCGGCATGAAAGTCTGCGCTGATGGCAGCGAACTGAACGAAGCTTTTGACATGGTGGCACGACTGGGTGCGGGCAATTTCGGCGACGCCGGGGTGTTCCTTGAACGCTATGTTGCACAGGCGCGTCATATCGAAGTGCAAGTGTTCGGCGATGGCGCTGGCCATGTCGTCGCCTTGGGTGAGCGGGATTGTTCGCTGCAACGGCGCAACCAGAAAGTGGTCGAAGAAACCCCCGCGCCGCATCTGCCGGCCGCTACCCGTGCCGCACTGATCGAGGCTGCTGTGCGTTTGACGTCGGGGGCCCAGTATCGCTCGGCTGGCACGGTCGAATTTCTCTATGATGCCGAACGCGATGATTTCTTTTTTCTGGAGGTCAACACCCGGCTGCAAGTTGAACACGGGGTGACCGAACAAGTCACCGGTGTTGATCTGGTCGAATGGATGATCCGCGGCGCGTGCGGTGATTTTTCGTTTCTCGATGGTTTTGTGGCGCATCCAGTGGGCCATTCTATCCAGGTGCGGCTTTATGCCGAAGACCCCTCGCGCGACTTTCAACCCAGTTCGGGCCGGTTGATTGACGTTGCATTTCCGGCAGGCGAGCGGGACACTTTGCGGATTGATAGCTGGGTCGAAAGCGGCAGCGTGGTTCCGGCCTGGTACGATCCCATGCTGGCAAAACTGATCGTTACTGCTCCAACCCGAGAGGCGGCGATCGTGGCGTTGCAATCTGCGCTCGACGCCACGCAACTGGCGGGGATCGAGACCAATCTGCGCTGGTTGCGCGCGGTGGTGCGGGGCGATGTGTTTGTCAGCGGGCAGGTATCGACCCGCGCGCTGGGCGCATTCCATTGGTCACCCGCTGCGATCCGTGTGCTTTCAGCAGGTGCCGCGACCACGGTACAGGATTATCCCGGGCGCACCGGGCTGTGGGATGTGGGCGTGCCGCCTTCGGGGCCGATGGATGCGCTGTCGTTCCGGCTGGGCAACCGCCTGTTGGGCAACGCAGAGTCCGCTGCGGGTCTGGAAATCACCGCTGCCGGGCCAATGCTGCAATTTCAGGGTGCTGCGCGCATCTGCCTGACCGGGGCGGATTGCGGGTCGACGCTCGATGGCGTGGTAGTCCCGCGCTGGACGGTGATCTGTGTGGCGCCAGGGCAGGTTTTGCGGGTAGGCCGGGTGCAGGGCGGTGGCATGCGCGCGTGCCTGCTGTTTGGCGGTGGCCTTGACGCGCCGGTCTATCTGGGCAGCCGCAGCGCGTTCACGCTGGGCGAATTTGGCGGCCACGCCGGACGCGCAGTGGCGACGGGCGATACCCTGCACCTGTTGGGCGACACGCCGGGACCGGAAGGCGCGCTGGCCGACGGCCTGGTCCCGACGATCGGCCATGAATGGACTTTGCGCGTGCTTTACGGCCCGCATGGTGCACCCGATTTCTTCACACCCGGTGACATCGCGATGATCTGCGACACCGCGTGGAGCGTGCATTACAACTCGAACCGCACCGGCGTGCGACTGGTTGGGCCAAAACCCGAATGGGCGCGTCGTGATGGCGGTGAGGCAGGGCTGCATCCGTCCAACATTCACGACAATGCCTATGCCATCGGCGCCGTCGATTTCACCGGAGACATGCCGATCATTCTGGGCCCGGATGGCCCATCACTGGGCGGGTTTGTCTGCCCGTTCGTGGTGATTCAGGCTGATCTGTGGAAAGTCGGGCAATTGTCGCCTGGCGACACAGTGCAGTTTTCGCCCATATCCGAAGCCGAGGCGCGCGCAGCGGAACAGGCACAGGACGCGCTGGTGGCCACGCTGTCGGCCCCGCCTGAATCTGGCGGCAAGACCGCCCCGCCGACGTCGCCGGTGTTGCATACCATACCGGGCGATGGCTCGCGACCGGTGGTCACTTACCGACGGCAGGGTGATCGCCACCTGCTGGTCGAATATGGTCCGATCGTGCTCGATCTTGAGCTGCGGCTACGGGTTCATGCGCTGATGCTCGAACTTGATCGGCTCGCCTTGCCCGGAGTGATCGATGTCACGCCCGGGGTGCGTTCGATGCAGATCCATTATGACGCGCGCATCCTGACGCAGCGGCTCCTGATGGATGCGCTCGTTTCCGCCGAGGAGCGGCTCGGCGGGCTCGATGATTTCGCGATCCCCAGCCGCGTGGTGCATCTGCCACTGTCATGGCAGGATCCGGCGATTTACCAGACCATCGACAAATATATGGCCGCAGTGCGCGACGACGCGCCATGGTGCCCAGACAACATCGAATTCATTCGCCGGGTCAACGGTCTTGACGCCATCGACGATGTCAGGCGCATTGTATTCGATGCCGATTATCTCGTGCTCGGGTTGGGCGATGTCTATCTCGGCGCGCCGGTTGCCACTCCGGTCGATCCGCGCCACCGTCTTGTTACCACCAAATACAACCCGGCTCGCACCTGGACCCCGCCCAATGTCGTGGGCATCGGCGGCGCCTATATGTGCATATATGGCATGGAAGGGCCGGGCGGATACCAGCTGTTTGGCCGGACAATTCAGGTCTGGAACACCTGGAAACAGACCGACGCGTTTCAGGATGGCAAGCCGTGGCTGTTGCGATTTTTCGACCGCATCAAGTTCTTTCCGGTCAGCCACGATGAACTGACCGAATGGCGGCGCGACTTTCCGCTGGGGCGGCGCGCGATCCAGATCGAACAGGGCGAATTCCGCCTTTCGGACTATCGCGCATTCCGCGACGCCCATGCCGACAGCATCGCTGTGTTCGAAGCGACACGGCAGGCAGCTTTCGATGCGGAGCGCGCAGCATGGCAGGACAGTGGTGAATTCGACCGCGTGGCAGCGCTGGTCGATGCGGGCAGCGGCGGAGGCGCCGACGATGTGGTGATCGACCTGCCGACCGGGTCCGAACTGGTCGAAGCGCCGTTCGGTGGTTCTGTCTGGAAATTGCTCGCAGCCGAAGGCCGCGTGGTCGAAGCGGGCGAGCCAATTGCCGTGATCGAGGCGATGAAGATGGAATGCCCGGTGCCAAGT
Source organism: uncultured Sphingomonadales bacterium (assembly GCA_903868655.1). Taxonomy (GTDB): domain Bacteria; phylum Pseudomonadota; class Alphaproteobacteria; order Sphingomonadales; family Sphingomonadaceae; genus Novosphingobium. The sequence continues at coordinate 489 of CAIPWG010000386.1, read as the reverse complement.
CCTGCGACTGGCGTTGTGCGGCGCGTCTATGTCAGCGAAGGCCAAGTAGTTCAGCCCGGCGCGGCCCTGTTGGCGATCGAACCGGCATGACCGAAACCGCCACCCAGATCGCTCGCGCGGTGGCCGAAGGCGTAACCACCGCCGAAGCTGTCGCTTTGCGCACGTTGGCGCGGATTGCCGATTATGCGATAATCCAGCCTGCTGTTTGGATCCATCGCGTGCCGGAGGGCGAAGTGCTGGCCAGGGCGCGCGGGGTTGATGCGCGACTGGCGGCGGGTGAGGTTTTGCCGCTGGCGGGTGTGCCGTGCGAATCCCGCACCAAGGCCAACGGCGTCGTCGTCATGGAGCGCCGCCTCGTGGACAATCCCGAGGAGCAGAAGTGGCTCCGCCACATGGCCGCCCTTGCCGCCTGCGGCAGCAGCTGGTCCCTCATCGCCAAGGATCTCAACCGGCTCGGCGCCAAAGCCAAGCGCGGCGGCATCTGGCGCT
>CAIPWG010000385.1 GCA_903868655.1 uncultured Sphingomonadales bacterium | reverse complement strand
GCCGATTTGGCCCCCGTGCTGGCCAAAGTGACCGCGCCGGTGTTCACGTATTACGGCCTCGCCGATCACACTGTAACACCGGGCAATGCCCAATTCTGGCAAAAACAGCTCGGCGGCCCGGTAACCGCGCGCGCCTATCCGGGCGAAGGCCACGAGGTGCAGTATCGCCATTGGGACCAGATTCTGATTGATCTGTCGGGGCTGGCTGGAAACGGCCCTGCCGCACGTGCGCTGGTGTGCAGGCATGGCCGCGCGCAACTCGTGCCGCCCGACCGTGCCGAGGGGGTCAATGGGCTGTGCTTGTGGCAACCCTGATCTGCGCGAAGTTTGAATCACGGCGCAATCCGGCCTGAAACCAGATGACGATCCCCACGGCCATCGCGCACGTGATCGTCCCCAGGCATCCGACCAGACCATAGCCAGCGGTTGCTTGCGCCACGAACCCGGCAGCCAAAGACCCCGCCGATTGCGCCACCAGCCACGTGCCGGTGGTGCGCACCGCCAGGCGCCCATGCGGGTCATGCGCATAAGCCAACCCAAGCAAAAGCGGATACGTTATGTACCACGAAACGTTGTACAGTTGCAGCGCGATCGCAAACACCACCTGGCTATTGACCGTGGTCAGCACCGCACACATCAACCCGCAAGTCATCAACGCGACTTCGAGCAATCCCCGCCTTGGCCCGCGCGCCAGCACCATGGTCAGTGCGAAATTGCCGAAGCAGCTGAGCGCCATCGCGCTGCTTTGATAAAGCCCAAACGTGGTTGCGGGCAGATGGATGGCATGGGCGGCGCGTTCCATGAACGGCCAGATTGCCATCGTGCCAAAGGCAAACAACGCCATCGCCGCCAGCACGGGCCAGCCACCCGGCGCCATCGGCGGTATGTCGTGCGGCGCTTCGCCCGCCGCTGCTGCCTCGGTGTTGTCGGGCAAGGGCAACATGCCCAAAGCCAGCGTGCCAGAAATCAGCCCGAGTGCGATGAACATCGCGCCAACCCCGCCTGTTGCACCGATGCGCGGGATTGTGACATTCATGACGGCAAACAGCACCACTTGCAGCGAAATGCCCACCGAAATCGCGCGCGCCGGCTGCCCGGTGCGTCCCGCAGCCACATTGACCGCTGTGTTGAGCACGCCATAGCCAAACCCGGTGGCAATCCGCCCCAGCACCAGCAGCGGATAGAATCCGGTCGCGGCCGACAACACTTGCACAACGGCAATCAACGCGCTGGCAAACAGCGCCATGCGTCGGGGGCGAAAACTGTGCGCGCGCGGCGCAAACAGGAACATTGCTCCGGCAAAAGCCAAAGTCTCGGCCGTAGCAAACACCCCCATCAGCGCAGGGCCGAAGCCATACCGGTCGGTCAAACCGCCAACCAGAAACAGCGTGTAATTGATCCCCAGATGCGCCGCACCGCTGGCGGCGGCGATACCAAGGCAAAACAGCACGGTGATCCGCGCGCTCACCGCAACCGAATGATCTTGGACTGGGGATGCGGTCACCAAAGTATCCTTGTCTGTTGTGGTTTCAGGCCAACACCCGAGCGCGCGGCGCAGGCATTTTCCAATGTCCACGCTCTGCCCCCGGCGGCCGGCCAAATTTTTGCAGAAAAGCGCGCGCCATCGCGCTTTTTGATGAGAAACCTGTGGCGATTGCCACCTCGATCAGCGGCATGCCGGTTTGCGCCAGCAGGCTGCGCGCCCGTTCGAGCCGCAAATTGCGGTAATAGGCCGCCGGGCCGACCCCGAACTGGCTGGTAAACAACCGTTCGAGCTGACGCCGGGTGACGCCGGCAGTGGCGGCCAGATCGGCCAGCGTAAACGGATTTTCGATATCGGCTTCCATTTGCGCGATCACCGCGACCAGCCGTGGATCGCGCGTGCCGATGCGCGATCCAATGTCTTGCCGTTGGCGTTCTTCGTGCGGGCGAATGCGGCTGTGAATGAACTGGTCCGACACCGCGCGCGCCAGCGCGGGCCCCTGGCGCAAGGCGATGCGTTCGAGCATCATGTCGATTGCCGCGGTGCCGCCGGCACACGTGAACAAGCGTTCGCCCAGGCAAAACAGGTCTTCGGTCACGCACGCCGCAGGATAGTCTTCGCGAAACGCGGGCACCGCTTCCCAATGCAGCGTCACTGGCTGGTCACCAATCAGGCCCGCCTCTGCCAGCAGGTAGACCCCGGTATCAAGCGCGCCGAGTGCGGCACCTTTGCGCGCCATGCGGCGCAGTGCGGCCACCAGCGGCCGGCTGATCGCACGGCGCGGTTCGAACCCGGCACAAACAATCAGCGCCGCGGCGGTTTCATCAAGCGGTCCATCCACCGCCACTTTCAACCCGCACGACGCAGCCACCGGCTCGCCGTCGGCCGAAAACAACCGCCAGGCAAACACGGGGCGTTGCGCCAGCCGGTTGGCGACTCGCAAAGGCTCCATCGCCGCGACGAAACCCATCGCGGAAAACCCGGGCACGAGGTAGAAACAATACGTTTCCTGCTCAAACGGGGCAAAGGCGGCTGTCATGGTGCGCAAACAATCACAGTTTCACGGATCTGCAAAACCCGTTTTCGCTAATGGAACATGATCGTCCGCCTGTCGCAAAATGAGTCCACGGTGTCGCAAAGCCACCGGAACATGCGCGTTTCACAGTTAGACTTAAGCTCGCGCAATGGCTTCGAATCAAAAAGGTTTGCCTGAATGGAGCTGACGATCACCGAGCGGGGCCTGTTGCAGGTTGATCAGGACACTGCCGCACCAGTGCAATTGCACCCGATCTGGCTGCGCGAGCGCCTGCCCGATGCCGCCGTGCTGGATCCGCATACCGGGCAGCGGTTGGAAGAGGCCGCCGAATTCCCCATGGACTTGCGCGTGGTCCATGCCGAAGCCGATGGT
>CAIPWG010000384.1 GCA_903868655.1 uncultured Sphingomonadales bacterium | reverse complement strand
CGCGATCAATTCGTTGGTTTTGCGTCGTTGCAGCGCTTCGCTGATCGCTCCGACGAATTGATCGGTGGCGCGGTCCCACGAATAGCTGGCACCATATACCGCTGCGCCCAATTTATCACACCGCAGCGCGCGGGCGATAGCCTGGCCGAGATCATGATCAAGCGCACCCACTGTCATTGGCAGATTCGTGAAGCCTCCGCGCCCGGCAGGACCGACAATGTCAACCGGGCCCGGCACCGGATAGGCGGCCACCGGCACACCGCATGCCAGTGCTTCGATCATAACGAGGCCAAAGGTATCGGTGCGGCTGGGAAACACGAAGACATCGGCGGCGCAATAGGCGCTTGCGAGGGCTTCCCCCGACAGTGACCCCAAAAACACCGCCGTCGGATACCGCGCGCGCAAGGTTGCCAAGTCGGGCCCGTCACCTACGACGACTTTGGTGCCTGCGCATTCAACATCAAGAAATGCCGTCAGGTTTTTCTCGATCGCGACCCTGCCGACATTGAGCAGGATCGGACGGGGCAAATCGCGCAGCGAAGCGTGCGGCATGTGGCCCGGATGAAACAGCGTTTCATCGATGCCACGCGACCACAGCCGGGTATGACCCATGCCGTGTTCGGCCAATTCGGTGGCCAATGTCGGAGTGGATACCAGCACGGCCTGGCTGGATTTGTGAAAGCGCCGCATCAGCGGCCAGAAATGTGCCGGTGAAAGCCCGGTCCGCACTGCTGCATAATCGGGAAACCGCGTATGGAATGCGCTGGTAAATGGCACATCGTTTGATTTGCACCAGCCGCGCGCGCTCCATCCGATCGGGCCTTCGGTCGCGATATGCACAATATCGGGTTTGAACGCATGCAAAGTGCGCCGGGTGCCGAAGCGTGGCGCCATGGCCAGACGGATTTCGCTGTATCCGGGCAAGGCAAAAGTGAAGAACTGTGATGGTGTGATCAGTTCGACCTCGTGCCCGCGCCGGATGAGCCGATCAACCGTCGTCGATAAAGTGCGCACAACGCCATTGACCTGGGGCATCCAGGCGTCGGTGCAAATCGCCAGCCTCATGCTTCAGCCGTTTCGCGTTCGGCGGCATCAGTGGTCTGGGTCGGCGTGGCGGCGGCAGCGGCATGTTTGGCGGTTTCGGCAGCCCAATCGACAATTGTCATCACGCCTTGCGCATCCTCGACGAGCGCGGTGCAGCTTTCAACCCAGTCGCCATCGTTGTAATAGGTCACGCCGCCGATCTGGCGGATTTCGGCGCAATGGATGTGACCGCAAACGACGCCGTCGACACCCATGTCACGCGCGGCGTGGGCCACGGCTTCTTCAAAATCGCAGATGAATTGCACTGCGTTTTTCACGCGCTTTTTCATGTACGACGACAGCGACCAATAAGGCAGGCGAAATTGCCGGCGGATCAGATTGACCCAACGGTTGGTCCGCAGCAGCACTTCATAAGCTTTGTCGCCCAGAAACGCGAGCCAGCGGGCATAAAGCACCACGCCGTCAAACCCGTCACCATGGGTAACCAGCAGGCGGCGGCCATCAGCAGTTTCGTGGATCGCGTCGAGCGCCAGTTCAACCCCACCAAAGCTCATGCCGGCATAGGGACGCAGCATTTCGTCATGGTTGCCTGCGATCAATACCACCCGGGTACCGCGATGCGCCATCTTGAGAATACGGCGTACGACTTCATTATGCTCGTCAGGCCAGTACCAGCCCTTGGACAAGCGCCAGCCATCGACAATATCGCCAACGAGATAGAGCGTTTCGCATTCGATCGACGCGAGAAAATCGAGCAGCATGGCGGCATTGCAGCCGCGCGTGCCGAGGTGAATGTCGGAAATCCAAACCGTGCGCACCTTGCGCTTGGGCCGAAAGCCACGTGGTTCGGGTAGATCCAACCAAGCAGGAATGGAAGTGGCGAGGTCTTTTGCCGAAGGAAGCCCCCTCATGGTGTCCTTCAGAAGCGCACGCTGTGCCATCGGCGTCCCTTTGTATGGTTTACGAGATGCTCCGACTCAAATGTCACAATCACGTTTCGTTCGCATGTCACACTGTCACATGGTTGACACACGATGGTTGGGGGACAGCGCAGGATGAAAGGATGACGCGGAGGTCTGCGCGCGATATGGCGGATACCGTGTCTGGAACCCAACCATGCTAACCGCGCTGGCAATTCGCAACGTCGTGCTGATCGAAGCACTCGATCTGGCGTTTCACGCTGGTTTGGGAGTGCTGACCGGTGAAACCGGAGCGGGAAAATCGATCCTGCTCGATTCGCTGGGCCTGGTGCTGGGTGATCGTGCCGATACCGGGCTGGTGCGCACGGGCACCGATCAGGCGAGTGTGACGGCCACTTTCGATTTCACCGTGATGCCGGATGCAGTGCGCAGCGTGTTGTCCGAAGCCGACATCGATATCGAACCGGGCGAGCCGCTGATCATCAAACGCCGGCTGCGCGCCGACGGTGGCAGCCGCGCCTTTATCAACGATCAACCCGTCGGCGTGGCGCTGTTGCGCGATCTTGCGCGTGCTCTGGTCGAGCTTCACGGGCAACACGATGATCGCGGTCTGGTGAACGCGCGCGGACACCGCCAACTGGTCGATCGTTATGCCCACGCCGATGCCAGCGCGGTGGCCGAGGCGTGGCAGCGCTGGAGCCGCGCCGGTGCAGCCTTGGCGCAAGCGCGGGCGACTGTCGCTGCGGCGCGCGCTGATGAGGATTTGCTGAGTGCGTATCTGGCCGAACTGACAGGTCTCGATCCGCAGTCTGGCGAAGAACAGAGCCTGGCCGAACAGCGCGCGTCGATGCAAAAAGGTGAACGCCTGTCGGGTGATTTGTTGGCGTTGCAAGTGTTGTGGGAAGGATCGGATTCGGCGCTCGCGGTGCTGCGCGGTGCGGCGCGGCGGCTCGACCGGATTGCCAACGAACATCCGCTACTCGGCGAAGCTTTGGCCTCGCTCGACCGTGCAGTGATCGAAGCGGGCGAAGCCGAGGATCGCATTGCCGCTGCGATCGACGTGCTTGCGCATGATCCGCTGCTTCTCGATCGCATTGAAACGCGGTTGTTTGAATTGCGCGCTGCTGCGCGCAAACACGGCTGTACCGCCGACGCTTTGCCCGCCAAAATCGAAGAATTGCGGACGGCGCTTGATGCTATCGAGAGCGGCGATACCCGCATCGCGGAACTCGAACGCGCCGCGCAAGAGGCCATGCTGGATTATCAGGCCAAGGCTGAGGCCCTGTCCGTTGTGCGGGTTGAGGCTGCACAACGTCTTGATGCCGCTGTGGCGCAGGAATTGGCACCGCTTAAACTTGACTCGGCCCGGTTTCGTACCGCGGTCGTCCGCTTGCCCGAAGATCGTTGGGGCGCGCATGGCGTCGATGCAGTGGAATTCCTGATTGCGACCAATCCAGGGGCGCCGTTCGCGCCGCTTGGCAAGATTGCCTCTGGCGGTGAATTGTCGCGCTTCATTCTCGCGCTCAAAGTAGCATTGGCCGAAGAGGGTGGCGCGGCGACTGTGATCTTCGACGAAATCGACCGGGGTGTTGGTGGGGCAGTGGCCAGCGCAATTGGCGAACGGCTTGCGCGTCTGGCCCGGGCCGGACAATTGCTGGCGG
>CAIPWG010000383.1 GCA_903868655.1 uncultured Sphingomonadales bacterium | reverse complement strand
CCGCCCGCCACCTGCCTGGACCTGCGATCCAACTCGCGCTGGGCAGCATCGAACCGCTCGGGCTCGATATCGAACCGCTCGGGCTCGATAATGCCGATGTCCTGAACTTCGGCACTCATCAATTCGGATCGAGGGTTCGGGCGGCTCAGCCGCTTGCCAGTTTGCGGATCGCATACCATGCGGTTCTTGTTCCACACGATCAGCCCCACATAAATCGGATTGCGCAGAATGCCCGAACCCCTATCCGTTGAGCCAAGAAGGGCGCTTGGGCCCCGGGCTGTGTCCCGTGGTGCCGGAACACCCGCTTCGTTCAGGTGGTGGCAGATCGATTTGGGCGATGCGCCTTCGACGTAAAGCCGAAAGATGCGCTGCACCACTTCGGCCTCTTCAGAGACGACGACCAACTTGCCGCGCTCCAGACGATCCGCGCGATAACCATAGGCTCTGCCCCCGGCTGACCGGCGTTCCCGGATCAGGCCGGCCAAGCCGCGGCGGATTTTGTGGACGTTAGGTCAACAAACCAAACTGACGCGTCGCTGGGCAAAGCGGGGAACCCGCCCTTCGGCACCCAAAGATCAGTGCAGAGCTTCAGCCTGTATCTTCGGTGCCATCTGTCCAGCCGAAGGAAAGGGCGCTGGTATCGTCATGCCCCGCTGCAACAGCGAGGCCATGAACATGCATCTGCAGGAAATCGCCTATCATGTCGCGCCGGGCGCGCATGCCGTTCTGTTGCTCGATCAGGCAGGGTGGCACGGTTCGGCGGAACTGGTCGTGCCCGACAACATCACCCTGCTGCCGCTCCCGCCCAGATGCCCCGAACTCAACCCGGTCGAGAACGTCTGGGAGTTCATGCGTGACAACTGGCTGTCCAACCGGATCTTCTCATCATACGATGACATCGTCGACCACTGCTGCTTCGCCTGGAACAAATTGGTTGATCAGCCCTGGCGCATTATGTCCATTGGATTGCAATATTGGGCGCATGGGTACTGATCGTTGCACCTTGGTATAAATCCCGCTGCGTGGGAATAATGAAAACGTGATTGGGCCTGATGTCCAACCCGTCGGTGGTCAGTTCAACCGGCATCGTGGTGTAACGCGGAAGGATTTCATGGATCTGCGTGGCGACGATTCGCAGATGATTGCCGATAACCACAGCGACCCCAACGTTGGCGGACAAATGTCCCAAGAACCGGTCGACCTGAACTCGGAACGTACGCCATTGCAAGCGGCGAAATATCCGCAATGGTCGCCGGCTGATCCCCAACCTGTCGGCACGCCCGTTCGGGAGGCTTGATCGACAAGGTACATTCCGGGGCTTCTGGCTACCAAGCCTTGGGCCGATAGCCCTGTCGTGAGTGCATCAGAAGATCTGCAGCGCACCGCCAATAATTTGAGGGACATCGGCCATGGGCAGCATTGCTGACTGGATCAAAAGCATCGGGCCACACCACAGCCGCAATCGTTCAATATTGAATGCGCGACAGAAGAAAATCCAGATCACCGATTCGTATACTGGAGCGAACGCTATGTGCGGGGTACACTGATGTCGATCCTGGTCGTCGGCGATATCGGGCTTGAGGCCTATCCAGAAACCGACCAGTTCCTGCGCCTTGAAGCGGGCAAGGGCCGTGTGCAAACAGGCGCAACCCATGATAGGCCAAATTTCGCGAGGGAAGTGTCCGACCGCTGGTGCGTATTGGTT
>CAIPWG010000382.1 GCA_903868655.1 uncultured Sphingomonadales bacterium | reverse complement strand
TTACCGCGCTGGGCGAGGGCGCAGAGCAATCCGGCTGGCAGGTGGGCGACCGGGTCATGGCCGGCGGGTTGACCGGTGGAGTGGCGCAATACGGTTGCTATGCTGCCGATGCGTTGCAGCGCCTCCCCGAAAGGCTGTCGTTTGGCCAGGGTGCGGCCTTGCGCGTTGCCTATCTGACGGCCTGGGTTGCACTGCACAGGCTGGGGCAGGCACAGCCGGGTGAATGGCTGGTGGTGCAAGGTGCTGCGGGAGGTGTCGGTCTGGCAGCGGTCGATCTGGCGCGTGAACTCGGCCTGCGCACGATTGCGGTTGCATCGAACCGGGGCAAGCTCGATGCGGTGCAACACTTGTACCAGCCTGAGGCGGGGTTGGTCGGTCCAACAGGAATTCGAACCGCGGTACTCGCGCTGACCGAAGGCCGCGGCGCCGATCTGGTATTTGATCCGGTGGGGGGCGATGCCTTTGATGAGGCGTGCCGTTATACCGGGTTCGGCGGCCGTTTGCTGGTGGTTGGCTTTGCCTCTGGCCGCATCGCGAGCGTCGGTTCCAATATTCCGCTCATCAAAGGGTTTTCGATCGTCGGTGTGCGCGCCGGGGAATATGGGCGCCGGTTTCCGGATCATGGCCGCGAACACCTTGCGTCGATTCACGCGCTGGCGAGCGCGGGGCGCATTCGGCCGTATGTCCATGCGCAAGTCCCGCTGTCGCATTGGCAGGAGGCTTTTGCCGCGATGCGGGACCGAAGCGTGATCGGTCGGACAATTATCCTGCCCCAATCCTGATGCGCTTGCGTGTCGCGAAGGCAAAAAAAGAGCCGCTGAAAAGCGGCTCTGAAAAGTTTGGGAGAGGATGCCTGAAAGGCAATTTTGATATGGCTTGAGGGTGCGCTTTACGCAATTGCGAAACAGGCAAGTATAATTGCAAAAACCGCAATTGTTCAATTTTGATGGGCTTTCGGGATCATGCGCAAGGACAATCGGGATAAATAAAACAAACTAAAACAAATACGTCATAGCTATGCATGAAAAGTGCACGCGAGCCCAGACATGCAACATACGCAATTTGGCGCATGGACGCCCCATTTTGACGATTTGGCAGGCTGCATTGCACGACGGGTTGTGTGCACTGGCAAAAATGCGCTCACACCCGACATTGCGAATCGGACTGACCTGAGTTGCCGGTCGCAAAGGTGGTTGCCTTGGCGCGCAGGAGTGGGCAGCACACAAGCCATTCCCCACCTGGTTTCAGGAGTTGACCCCAAGATGACATACCGCACCCGGACCCTGCTTGCGTCGGCCGCGATGCTTTGTGCGGGGCTGAATGTTCCGCTTGCCGCACGCACTGTGGCGACGCCGGTCCCGACTTCGGCTGAAGAAGCGCAAGTGCTCGATTTGGCGCAGAAGGAAATTGACATCCGCTCGGTCAGGGGTGAAGGCAATCGCACGCCGGCAGTGGCGGCTCTGGTGCGCGACAGGCTGATCGCCGGTGGCTGGGCGCCGGGCGATGTCGTGGTTACTCCGCGTGGCGTCACTGCGACGCTTGTCGCCACCTGGGCTGGCACCGATCCTTCGCTGAAGCCCTTGGTGCTGTCAGGCCATATGGATGTGGTCGAGGCCAAACCAGCCGACTGGAAGCGCGATCCGTTCGGTCCGGTGGTTGAACAAGGCGTACTTTACGGTCGTGGCGCCACCGACATGAAATTTGACGGCGCGCTGCTGGTGTCGGCGGTGATCGACCTGCGTGCGCATGGCTATCATCCGCGTCGAGGCATTGTTATTGCGTTTTCGGGCGACGAAGAAACAGTCATGGACACCAGCGATGCGCTGGCGCACGAACTGAAAAATGCAGATCTGGTGATCAATGCCGATGGCGGTGGCGGCACGTTCGCCGATGGTTCCGATAAGCCGTTGTATTGGCTGTGGGATGGCAATGAAAAGGCGTATGCCGATTATCAGCTCGAAGTCACCAACCCCGGTGGCCACAGTTCCGAGCCGCGCGCTGACAATGCCATTGTCCAGCTGGCGCAGGCCTTGGTCAAAGTGGGCGCGTTTCAGTTTCCTGCCGAACAGAACGAATTGACCAAGCTGGGTTTTGAACGCGCCGCACCGTTTGAGGCCGATCCGGCCAAAGCTGCCGCAATGCGCGCGTTTGCCGCCAATCCGCACGATGCCGCGGCACTTGCGGTGGTGCGCGCCGAACCCGATCTGGTGGGCAAGACCGGCACGACTTGTGTCGCCACGCTGTTGTCGGGCGGTCATGCCGAAAATGCGCTGCCACAGCGTGCCCGCGCCAATATCAATTGCCGTATTTTTCCGGGCCATAGCCGCGAAGATATCATGGCGCAGTTGAAGACCGTGATCGGGTCTGACGTCGTCAAAGTGACCGATGTGACAGACGGGTCGATCACGCCGCCGGTGACCCCGTTGCGCGCGGATTATGTCGTGGCGGCCGAAAAGGCGATCCGTGCGGCCTGGGGCAAAGACATCGCGGTGATCCCTAATCAGGCATCGGGCGGATCGGATTCGATGTTTTATCGTGCTCTGGGAGTTCCTGCCTATAACGCCAGCCCGGTGTTCACGCGGCGCGACGAACGCTTCAGCCACGGTCTTGATGAACGCGTGCGGCTGGTCAATATCAAGCCGGGCCTGACCTATTATTTCAATCTGATCCCCGATTTGACCAAGTAAGCTTTGCCGTCCCTCTCAGGGATCTGGTTGGTTGGGGGTGTCCCACACCAGGTTCATGTGCATTCGTGGCTGCGTGGAACACCCCAACCCCTCGCCGGAGGGGTTGGGGTTTGGTCACACATCAAAATCCGACGAATTTCACCTGCTCATCCAATGGCACGCGTTCGCGCTGGAAATGATTGACCGGGGCCTCATCATCGCGCCACCCGATGGCCAGGCCGCAGAACAGCAT
>CAIPWG010000381.1 GCA_903868655.1 uncultured Sphingomonadales bacterium | reverse complement strand
TGCAAAAGAAAAAAGATCATCAGCATTTAACTGAAAGATCTGATGTTGATGATAACGAATAACTGAAGATATTAATTGTTAACTAATCAAAGTGAATCCAACGAAACTTTTTAAAACTTCATTACAGCATATTTCCAGTGTGCGCACCCGGTCATTGATCGCCAGCACGACATAACTGCGCCCGCCACCCATGCGCCGCGCGCTCAGATTGGGTACATAGCCCAATTGCTCGATCGCCGCGAGAATGCGGCTGCGCACCTCGGATTTGACATTGGGACTGTCGTTGAGGACGCGTGACACGGTTTGCCGCGACACGCCCACGTGGGCTGCCACATCCTCAATCGTCACACCGCTGCTTCGTATCATGGCCGCCTGCATAACCGCAGCCAGATCGATTGACGAGGCCCGATCGGCCCAGAGCATAGGATTGCGTGATCGTTCACAGAAATTCTTGTGAACGTTCACATAGTGCGGTAAAGGCGCTGCCAGCACGACGGCGAATCGTGCATGCTTGGGGGCATGGGGGAGCATGAGGAAAGGTCGCAGCCGATTGCTGTTGTGCGTGGCCGCAGGCGTACTGGGCGCGCTGACCGTTTCTGCGTCGGCCAATCCCGCCAATCCCAGTGCAGCCGAGTCGGCAATCGACGCTCGCGTCGACGCTTTACTGTCACGGATGAGCCTGCCCCACAAAGTGGCACAACTGATCCAGCCCGACATTTCCACGATTACGCCCGAAGACATGCGCACTTATCGCTTCGGGTCCTATCTCAATGGCGGCAACAGCGGCCCTGCGGGCAATGACAAAGCGCCCGCCCAGGCATGGCTGGCGCTCGCAGACGCCTATTGGGCCGCGTCGTCTGCGCCGCTGCCCGATGGCGAACCAGCCATTCCGGCGCTGTGGGGCACCGATGCGGTGCATGGCCACAACAACATTATCGGGGCGACATTGTTTCCGCACAATGTCGCGCTTGGCGCGGCCAATGATCCCGAACTGATGCGCCGGATCGGCGCCGCCACTGCTGCTGAAATCGCCACCACCGGCATCGATTGGGCCTTCGCCCCAACCTTGGCCGTGGCGCGCGACACGCGCTGGGGCCGCAGTTATGAGAGCCTGTCCGAGGATCCGGGGCGTGTCGCCCGGCTGGGTCCGGCCATGGTTGTTGGCTTGCAAGGCACAGCCGGCAGCCCTGCATTTCTCGACCAGCATCACGTGCTGGCCACTATCAAGCATTTCTTCGGCGATGGCGGCACCGGGGGCATCGACCGAGGCGATACAACCGGCGCAATGGCCGATGTCATCCGCATCCACGCCGCACCTTATCCGCCGTCGATCGCGGCCGGCGCGCAAACCGTCATGGCCTCGTTTTCCAGCATCAACGGAGCCAAGATGCACGGCAACCGCGATCTGCTGACCGGCTTGTTGCGTGACACCCTGCATTTTGACGGGCTGGTGGTGGGTGACTGGAACGGCCACGGGCTCGTTCCGGGCTGCACCAACACCGATTGTCCCCAGGCGCTGATGGCCGGGCTCGACGTGTTCATGGTGCCCGAAGACTGGCGCGGCCTTTACGAGACAACATTGAAAGAGGTGCAAAACGGCACGATCCCGCAGGCGCGGATCGATGAAGCCGTGCGCCGTGTGCTGCGCGTCAAATTGCGCTACGGCCTGCTCGACAAACCGCGCCCGGCCGCGCGCGCATTGGCCGGGCAGTGGACCCAGCTCGGATCGCCCGAACATCGCGCGATTGCGCGGGAAGCTGTGCGCAAATCGCTGGTTCTGCTCAAAAACAACGGCGTTCTGCCCTTGCGATCGGGTGCCCATATCATAGTCGCAGGCCAGTCCGCCGACAGTGTGGCACGCCAAAGCGGCGGATGGACGATCAGTTGGCAGGGTGGCGGCGACCTGACCCGCGCTGATTTCCCCGGTGCGACGTCGATCCACGCTGGCCTTGCCGAAGCCCTGCGCGCAGACGGCGGCACCGCCACACTGTCAGCCGATGGTCATTTCACCGGCCGTCCCGACGCCGCAGTCGTCGTGTTTGGCGAAGCGCCTTATGCTGAATTTGCCGGAGACAGCCCCGACCACATGCTGCACGATGGCGAAGGGCTGGCGCTGCTGCGCTTCTTCAAGGCGGCGCATGTGCCAACGGTTGCGGTGCTGCTGTCGGGCCGACCCCTGTGGACCAGCCGCGAAATCGATCTGGCCGATGCATTCGTCGCCGCATGGCTGCCGGGCAGTGAAGGCGCAGGGCTGGCCGATGTCCTGGTGGGGGACACCCATGCGCGACCACGGTTTGATTTTGCCGGGCACCTGCCGTTTCACTGGCCCGCCACGTGCCGCGATGATGCCCCGCCCGCCTGGCCGGTTGGCGCCGGCGGCGGCTATGGCACGACCCCGCGTGTGCCCGCACTGGTACTCACCTGCGCAGCGCCCGCGCCTGTTGCGACTCCCGTGCTGTTTCAGCGCGCGCTGGGCTCCGACATCATGGTCACCGTGCGCGGCACCGAGGCTGATGACACGCAAGACTTGCCTGCGTTGGTCGGCAACGACGGTGCGGGCATCGTCAATGTTTCAACGTTCGATGCGCGTGCGCAAGAAGACGGACGGCGAATCGAATGGCGCAAGCCAGGTCTGGTCAGCTTTGCGTTGCCTCGGGCCATGC
>CAIPWG010000380.1 GCA_903868655.1 uncultured Sphingomonadales bacterium | reverse complement strand
GCAGCCCGGGGCTTCGCAGGGGCGCCCACCGCCCTGCATGCGGCCATGAAAACGATTCTGCTTCATTTGCGCTTCCCCATGCCGCGATAGCGGTTAGGATGGAAGCCATGACCGGACCCCTTGCCCATGAAATCACCACGCTGCTGACCGCCGCGTTTTCCCCCCAAGTGCTCGACGTGATCAACGACAGCGCGCACCATGCCGGACATTCCGGTCATGATGGATCGGGCGAATCGCATTTTACCGTGGTCATCGAAAGTGCCGCCTTTGCCGGACAATCACGGCTGCAACGCCAACGCCTGGTGCTGGCCGCATTGGGCGACATTCCCGGGCAACGCGTGCATGCCTTGGCGATCCGCGCCCGCGCACCGGGCGAGTAAAACACGACAAGGGGGAGAAAAAACGATGGCCTTCGCTGGACAAGTTGGCTGGATTACCGGGGCTTCATCGGGGATCGGTGCTGCGCTTGCGCGGGCACTGGCAGCCAGCGGTGTGCATCTGGTGCTATCGGGGCGCAACCGGGACGCACTGGCCGCAGTGGCGGCTGACCTGCCCACTGATACCCTGATACTGCCATTTGAAGTAACCCAACAGGAAGCCAGTCTGGAAGCCGCCGACACCGCGTGGGACTGGGCCCAATCGCGCAGCGGCGGGATTGACATGCTGGTCAACAATGCCGGGATTTCCCAGCGTTCGCTCGCGGTAGATACCGAATACGCGGTTTATGAACGGATCGTCGCGGTCGATCTGCTTGCCCCGATTGCGCTGACCCAGGCGCTGTTGCCGCGCATGATGGCGCGCCGCACGGGCCGGATCGTGATGATGTCGAGCGTGGCGGGCAAAGTCGGGGTGCCGATGCGGACGGCTTATTGCGCGGCGAAGTTCGGGCTGATCGGTTATGCCGATGCGCTGCGCGCCGAAACTGCCGAAGCGGGATTGTCGGTGCATGTCATCGCCCCGGGATCGGTGCGCACCGATGTCTCGCGCAATGCGCTTACCGCCGATGGATCGGCGCGCGGCATCAGTGACAAGGCGATCGAAAACGGGCTTGATCCCGACACCGTGGCCAACGAAATTCTGCAACGAATGGGCGCCGGGGAACGCGAAATCATCATTGCCGCTGGTGCTGAACAGCAGATGGGGGAATCGCGCCGGACACCGGATGGGCTGCTTGATCAAATGGCCGCACTGGCGGTCGGCTATGCGCAGCGCATGGGCAGCTGATCGGCATGGTGCGGGGGCTGTTGCGCAGTCATGGCGGGGGCCATGCCGCAGTCAGCAATCTCGAGCTGTTTTTTGATCTGGTCTATGTTTTTGCGATAACCCAGATTTCGCTGTTCGTGCGCGCGCATGGCGATCTGACCGGGCTGGCCGAAGCGACGTTGATGTTTGCCGGGATATGGTGGGCGTGGATTTATACCGCGTGGGCGACCAACTGGGCCAATCCCGACACGGTGCCGGTGCGGCTGATGCTGGTCTGCGCCATGCTCGCCAGTCTGGTTATGGCGGCAGTGCTGCCCCATGCGTTCGAACCGGGCGGCGCGTTGACGTTTGCGATCAGCTATTGCGCGCTGCAATTGGGGCGCAATCTGTTCATGGTCTGGGCAATGGCGCGCGATCACCCGTCAGGCAGCCGCAACATGGCGCGCATCGCCGCATGGTTTGGTTATACAATGCCCCTGTGGCTGGCAGGCGGGCTCGTCAACCATGCACCACTCCAATTTGCTTTGTGGAGCGTGGCTTTGACAATCGAATATGCCGGGCCTTTTGCCTTCTTTCGCACTCCATGGCTGGGCCGTTCGACCGGAGCCGACTGGGATATTTCGGGCAGCCACATGGCCGAACGCGCCGCTCTGTTTGTACTGATTGCGCTCGGTGAAGGTATCGTGGTGACCGGCGCGGCCTTTGCCGAACACGCTCCGGGCATGGCGAACACCACCGCCTTTCTGGCGTGTTTTGCCAGTTCTGTGCTCATGTGGTGGATCTATTTCGATATCGGCGCCGAACGAGGCGCGCACCATATTGCGCGTAGTCAGGATGTCGGGCGGATCGCGCGCAATGCCTATACCTATCTGCATATGCCGATCGTCGCCGGGGTGATCGCGACAGCCGTGGCCGACTCGATGTTGATGGCGCAACCCGATGCCTTGGCCAGCGCGCCCATGATTGCCGCCTGTGGCGGCGGGCTGGTCGGCTATCTGGGCGCAGTGGCGCTGTTCAAACGCTATTCCAGCCCGCGCGGCAATCCGCCGCTGAGCCACCTGATCGGACTGGTACTGCTGATCAGCCTGATCGTGACAGCGCGGTGGTGGGCATGGAAAGCCACCGATTTTACCGCCTGCTGCGATGGCGTGCTGCTGATCGTCGCCATTTGGGAATGGGGGTCGTTCCACGGTGGCTGGCTGGAACTGTATCGGCGCTGGGGCCTGCCCGTCTAATTCACACCCAACCATTCGACCCATGCGCCGTGGGCATGCGCAGTGCCCAACAGCACTGCCTGATCCCCGCCGGGCCAAAACCGCACGGTCAATTCGTGGCGCAATGTGGTGCGGTTGGTTTCCAGCCGCACCCACGCCAACCTGCGATTGCTGTCTGCCTGCGCACCGGCGGCTTCGATATCCGCGGTGATCCTGGCCTGTGTGGCATCGGGTAAATATTGCCAGACAATCGAATGGAATACCACGCGCGTCGTGTCGGCCCGCTGCAACGCTGACAGCCGCATGGCGATCCAATCCCCCGCGTCGGCTTGATCGAGCAGCGGCGGCTGGACTTTGGCCATGGCAACAGCGGCATCAAGCCGTGCCAAACGCTCCGGCGCATCAGGCCAGACATAGGATTTCAGGCGCATGGCCTGCACCGGATCGCGCAGGTAAACCACCGCCTGATCGCACCCGCGAATGGCGTCGATATGGACTGCTGCACACGGAGCAGGCGGCCCCTGCCATTCGGGCTTGAGGCATAGCGGCGAATTTTCAGGACCCACGGTGGTCCCGCCAAGATCGAAACGAAACCGGTCGAGCATGGTGTTGATCCCCGCGCTCGCCCCCAGTTCGTTCAGTTCAAAATCCCGCCCCAACCGGGCAGACAACCACAGCAAGGCCGCCATGATACTGGCCGATCGCCCCGCCTCGTTGGTTTGCGGTGGGCCATCAAGCCAGAATGACAACACGCCATCGTGTTCAGCCACCACCGCCGCGACAACGCCATCTATCGCAGCCTGATCG
>CAIPWG010000379.1 GCA_903868655.1 uncultured Sphingomonadales bacterium | reverse complement strand
GGTAAGTGCAGCCGATGTCGACACGGCGCAGGCCACTTTGTCGAATGCTGAAGCCAGCCGACGCGATCTTGAGCGCCAACGGGTCGCGGATGAAACCGCAATCGCTGTTTTGGTCGGCGAGAACCCCAGCACATTTGCGCTGCCGCATGCCGATTGGCATCCGGTTGTACCCGAAGTGCCGGGAGTGGTGCCCTCGGCGGTGCTGGAACGCCGTCCCGATATTGCCAGTGCCGAACGCCTGGTTGCCGCCGCCAATGCCAATATTGGCGTGCAGCGCGCAGCGTTCTTTCCTACGATCGGCCTGAATGCTCAGTTGGGATCGAATGCGGGCGTGCTGTCCAATTTGTTCGGTGCTGCCACTTCGGTATGGTCGTTGGGGGCGAGCGCGGCAGAAACGCTTATCGATTGGGGTGCACGTTCCGCCAAAGTCGCGGGCGCCCGGGCGGCCTACGATGCGGCGGTAGCAACGTACCGCCAAACCGTTTTGACGGCATTTCAGGAAGTTGAAACCGACCTTGCCGGTGTTGATGGCTTCCGGGCAGAGCATGAGCATTATCAACTGGCCTCGCAATCGGCAGACCGGGCAGAGCAAGTGACGCGCAATGCTTATCAGGCCGGTACGGTTGATTTCACCGCGGTGACCGCAGCGCAGGCGTCGGCGTATGCCGCGCGTACCAACCTCATTCTGAATACGGTTAACCAGCAAAACGCGACTGTCGCTCTGGTAGAGGCAATTGGCGGGCAATGGCTGGGGCCGGTTGATTTGCATCCTGCACAAAGCACCCCGCAACACTGAGCGCCGTTGGTTGGGTATGGCGGACCGCGCCGCACGGGATTTGGTTCACTCGAAGGGCAGGAGCATTTCACCCGTGGAGGAACATGCCACTGCTTCAATCGGCCCGCGCGCCCGCGAATGCTTTGGCGTAGCCTTGCGGCTCGGCTTGACCGCATTTGGTGGGCCAGCCGCACACATCGGCTATTTCGAACAGTGCTATGTGGAACGGCGGCGCTGGCTGGATCGCGAGGAGTTTGCGGGGATGGTCGCCTTGTGCCAGATGGTTCCGGGCCCCGCCTCGAGCCAGCTTGGGTTTCTGATCGGATGGCGGCGTGCGGGTTGGCAAGGTGCGGTGGCCGCTTGGATGGGGTTTACGCTGCCGTCCGCGTTGATCATGATGTTTTTGGCTATCGGATTCAGCCATGCAACAGAGTCCGGCATCGGTCAGGCGGTCGTGCACGGTTTCAAGTTGGTGGCGGTTGCAGTTCTGGCCCAGACAATCGTGGTCATGGCCCGCGCGTTGTGCGCCGACATGCTACGCGCAACAATTGCCGGGGCGGCCATGGTCTGTGTGGTCGCACTGCCGGTGCCGGGGACAACCCTGATCGGGGTCGTGCTGGGTGCGATCGCCGGGGCGGGTGTTTTGCAGGGCAGGGTGCCCGTCGTTCACACTCAAGTACCGATTTCCAGGCGCACGGGCCTAATCGCGGGGCTGATGTTTGCGGGCTTGTTGGCGCTCGCGGTGTCAGTGCCGCATTTGGCGGGGCATAATGTGGGCGCAATGGCGGCGCTGTTTTTCCGCGCTGGCGCCTTGGTGTTTGGCGGGGGGCATGTGGTCCTGCCATTGCTCCACGACGCGCTTGTGCCGGCGGGCTGGGTCGACGATCAGACCTTTCTGGCCGGATATGGCGCGGTTCAGGCTATGCCCGGCCCGTTGTTTACTCTGGCGGCATGGTTGGGTGCGGCGTGCGCACCGGCCGGTGCGGGCGGGGCGGTAATCTTGCTCTGGTCGACGGTTGCCCTGCTGTCGATCTTTCTGCCCGGGTTGATGACAGTGATGTGTGCCATGCCGCTATGGCAATGGCTTGGCCACCACGCGCGATCGCGCGGCGCTTTGGCGGGGATCAATGCGGCAGTGGTTGGCGTATTGGCAGCGATCTGGTGCAGCCCAGTGGCACGCGTGGCCCTGCTGCGGCCGGTGGACGGGGTGCTGGCGC
>CAIPWG010000378.1 GCA_903868655.1 uncultured Sphingomonadales bacterium | reverse complement strand
GCCAGCGACCACACGACGAGGCCCATGAGCACGAGCAAAACGGGGACAAGAAAGAATATCATGGTTGGCGGTTTACGTACTCTGACAGCGAAAGGCCAGTGTCAAAGAGGGCCGCACGCAGTTCTGCCGCAACAGACCGGCCATCCTCGCCTGCGCGGCGGCGTTCAGCAATCGCATCAGCGCCGCGTCGCTTGGCCAGTTTGCGACCATCGGCCTCCACCAGCACGCGATGATGGTGCCACACCGGCTCGGGCAGACCGAGCAGCACCTGCAACAGCCGGTGAATGTGGCTGGCGGCGAACAAGTCGGCACCGCGCGTGACCACGCTCACTCCATCAGCGGCATCGTCGATTGTCGCGGCCAGATGATAGCTGGCCGGCGCATCTTTCCGCCAGAGCACCACGTCGCCAAACAATTCGGGGCAGGCGATCTGGCCCCCGCGCCGTTCATCATGCCAGGTCATGTCACCCACCAGCGCCGTGGCTTGTTCCATATCCAGACGCCACACCACATCGGGCCCGGGCAGGGTCGGCTGGCGCAAACACGTCGATGGATAGACCGGGCCATCGGGCCCCATCCGTTGCGCATTGCGTTCGATATCGGCGCGTGTGCATCGGCACGGGTAGACCAGCCCCATGATCACCAGCGATTCGAGCGCCGCACGATAGGTTTCGATTCGGGCAGATTGCGGCGCCACTTCACGATAACCAAGCCCCAGCCATGTCAGGTCGGCGCGAAATTCATCTGCCCATTCGGGGCGGCTGCGCGCGCCATCGATATCTTCGATCCGCAGCAGAAATTCGCCATGGTCGGCCATAGCCCGATCATGCGCGATGATCGCCGCATAGGCATGGCCAAGATGCAGCGGCCCATTGGGGCTGGGGGCAAATCGTGTGACGGTCATGACCACCATAGTGGCGACCCTGTCCGGAAAAAGCAAAACGGCCGGCCGAAGGGGCAAAAACGCCCCCGTGACCAGCCGCTGTGCGGATAAGTCGGTTGCCGAACCGTGGTTCGCCAAAGCAGGCCAACCCGGATCACTTCCGGGTCTTGTGGCCAAGCGCTTAAGCGAGCGTGGCGGTGAACATCAGGCCACTGATACCAGCAGCGAGGATGATCGGCAGTACGATTGAAGCGATACTGCGCATGGAGTCCTCCATAAGTTGAGGCACTTCCAGGTTCTCTCCCAGTTCGACGCGCCGGCAGGGTGTATTTGCACAGAGCTAAGCGAACGAGGGCGCAAATACGCCAAATAGCGTATGTGACAAATGCTCATCGCGCACCGCCGGTTGCAAATACTGCAATCAACAACGCGGTCGCAATTCGTCAGCGCCTCGCACGCCCCGGGCTCAGCCGGAGGTTTGGCTGCAAACCAATCCGACGCAGCCCAGGCAGGCTGGACAGGCGTGTTGCACGTCTCTATCCGCCAGCCATGAGTATACAGCCCAGCGAATCCATCCTCATTGTCGATTTCGGCAGCCAGGTCACCCAGCTGATTGCGCGCCGTGTGCGCGAGGCCGGGGTCTATTCCGAAATCGCCCCGTACACCCAAGCCGAAGCGGCATTTGCCCGGATGAAGCCGAGCGGGATCATCCTGTCGGGATCACCTGCCAGCGTGCCTGCCGATGGATCGCCACGCGCGCCGCAAGCGCTGTTCGACAGCGGCTTGCCGATCCTGGGTATTTGTTACGGCCAACAAGTGATGAGCCAGCAACTTGGCGGACAAGTCGAACCCGGCGATTCGGGCGAATTTGGCCGCGCGTTCCTGACCGTAACCGAACCATGCGTGTTGTTCGACGGCCTGTGGCAGGTTGGCGAACGCCACCAGGTGTGGATGAGCCACGGCGACAAAGTGACCGATTTTGCGCCCGGTTTCCGGATTGTCGCGGTTTCGGATGGCGCGCCGTTTGCGGTGATCGCCGATGACGAGCGCAAATATTATGGCACCCAGTTCCACCCCGAAGTGGTCCATACCCCTGATGGCGGAAAGCTGATTGCCAATTTCGTGCGCCATGTTTGCGGTTGTCGCGGCGATTGGACGATGGCTGAATTTCGCAAGACCAAAATTGCCGAAATCCGTGCGCAAGTCGGATCATCGCGGGTGATCTGCGGCCTGTCGGGCGGAGTTGATTCGGCCGTGGCCGCAGTCCTGATCCACGAAGCAATCGGCGATCAATTGACTTGCGTCTTTGTCGACCACGGGTTGATGCGGCTCGGCGAAGCCGAACAAGTGGTTGGTCTGTTCCGCGAGGCCTACAACATTCCCTTGGTCCACCACGACGCGTCGACGATGTTCCTTGACGGTCTCGCCGGCGTGACCGATCCCGAAGCCAAGCGCAAGTTTATCGGCAAGACGTTTATTGACGTGTTCGAGCAGGAGGCCCGCCAGGTCGGCGGCGCCGATTTCCTGGCACAGGGCACGCTTTATCCCGATGTGATCGAAAGCGTGTCGTTCACCGGCGGTCCTTCGGTAACGATCAAAAGTCACCACAATGTCGGTGGCTTGCCCGAACGCATGAACATGCAGCTGGTCGAGCCCTTGCGCGAATTGTTCAAGGATGAAGTGCGCGCACTGGGCCGTGAACTGGGCCTGCCCGACATTTTTGTCGGCCGCCACCCCTTCCCCGGCCCAGGCCTTGCCATCCGCATCCCCGGCGAAGTAACCCGCGAACGCTGCGACATCTTGCGCAAAGCCGACGCGATCTATCTCGACGAAATCCGCAAGGCGGGACTGTACGATGCGATCTGGCAGGCCTTTGCGGTGTTGCTGCCGGTGCGGACCGTCGGCGTGATGGGCGATTTCCGGACCTACGAATCGGTCTGCGCGCTCCGCGCGGTCACTTCGACCGATGGCATGACCGCAGATATCTATCCCTTCGAAGCCGCCTTTCTGGCGCGCGTCGCCACACGCATTGTGAACGAAGTAAAGGGCATCAACCGGGTGGTTTATGACTTTACGTCGAAACCGCCAGGCACGATCGAATGGGAGTGATTGCGCAGCCCAACTTTGTCGATCTGAGCCACACGATTGACCCTGGCATGATCACCTACAAAGGGCTGCCTGCGCCCTTGATCTGCGATCATCTGTCGCGCGCAGATTCCAAAGCGATCTATGCCCCAGGCACCGAATTTCAGATTGGCCGGATCGACATGGTCGGAAATACCGGCACTTATCTCGACACCCCGTTCCACCGGTATGAAGACGGGTATGACCTGAGCGGGCTGTCGCTGGACAGCGTATCAAATGTGCCCGCGACAGTGGTGCGCGTAACAGGATTTCCGGGTCGCGCACTGGATTGGACGCATTTTACCGAGATTCCCGTTCATGGCATGGCAGTGCTGGTGCACACGGGTTGGGATCGCCATTGGCGAACCGACGCCTATTTCGAAGGGCATCCCTATCTGACCGCCGCGGCTGCGGAATATTTGCGCGACGCAGGCGCAAAACTGGTCGGCATCGATTCCTACAACATCGATTGTACCGATGGCGGCGAACGGCCCGTTCACTCCATTCTGCTGCACGCCGGCATACCGATTGTGGAACACATGACCAATTTGGCCACTTTGCCCGATCAGGCTTTCCGTTTTTTTGCGGTTCCCCCGAAGATCCAAGGGATGGGAACCTTCCCCGTCAGAGCCCATGCGATCCTGAACCCGCAAGCCTAGGAAAGCGGGTTCAGAACTGCAGGATCGCAAGGGCTGTTCAGCCGATCAGGCGAACCCGGCCGATGAAATCACGCTTGCCCACGGCGACGCCCTTCATCCGCAAGATGTCGTAAGCCGTGGCTGCATGGAAATAGAAATTCGGTTGTGAAAACGACAGCAGGAACTCTTCGGCGGTAAATTCCATCCGGCTGTCGCGAAACGCAAATGCCATGGGCTGACCGATAAAGCTTTCGACTTCTTCCGGCGATATTTCCTGCAAGGCGGCTGCCGCCTGCGCAATCGCAGCCTGCAAACCGGCAAAGGTCTGCGGCCAAGGCGTCATGTCGGGCGCAAACAAACCCTTGCGCACACCCTCGAATGCACCGAGCGAATGGACCACGGTCGATTTCACCTGATAGCCGAAGGGCAGCATGTCATCGACCAGCCGCGCGTCGATCAGCGTCGCGGCATCGACCCCCTGTTCGGCGCAATGGGCCTGGGCCTTTGCGATGAAACCCGAAACCGAACCAAGAATTTGCAGGTACGAGGGGATGATCGCGGCGTGAAGCGAAACAGGCATGGGGCAGGCTCCGAAAAGAGGACGTGGCAAAACCTAGACGCTGCGCGAAAAGCGAGCGACACAATTATGGGGTGATGGCGATCATCACTTCGTTGCGACGCATGAACCACAGTGTCCACGGCGGATCATATTGTGCCAAAGTGCTGGTAGCCGATGGATGGAGCCCGCGTTGCGTTAGCCACCGGGAAAGACCAGCGGTTCGCGCGCCGACAACGGCCGGTGTGGCCACACCGGAAAACCGGATTACCGCAAAGCGAATAGGGGCCGTTTCGTGCAAATGGACCCGCGCATCGGTGGGCTGGGGCAAGCTGGCCAGCGTATACTGGCGCGGCATCGTAAAGCGCACCAGCCATTGACCCGCCATCTCGGTCTGGGCCACCGGCGCTGTCATCGCAATCGACTCGCTGGTTGGTACTTGCGCAACAGGTGCGGTCATCGCGATGCTTTGCCGCGTCCGGTTACCCCCGAATATATAGCCTGCCAGCAGGCGAAAGCCCCGGTTGGCGGCTTCTTTCTGGCTCCCCGGCACAGTCACCTCGGCGACCACCAACGCGGGATAATCGCGAATTTCAAACGCGGCGTCTTTCAACACGAGTTTGTAGGCGGGTTCTTCCGCCGCCAACCCGAACACGCCTGAAAAGGCGAGACCAACCATAAGCCCTGCGCCAAGCAGCGCCACCGCCGCGCGCTTCGCAAAGGATCGGGGCCGAGGAACGGAAAGGTCATTCATGATACAAGTCCTGCGCTTGCCCCGATGCCGTCAGGGAACGGAAATTTCGGCAACGCCGGTGTTCGCCGCTGTCAATTGGCTGGCGACAATTCGCACCGCCTGACCATGGCCGATCGCCCGGGGCAGGTCAGCCTCAAACTGGCTTGGTTGCCCGGCGTAGTGCAGGCGCACGTGCTGCACCATGACACCGTGATCGGTCACATCAGCCTCAATGCGGTAATTCGCCTCATCCCACAGGCCGCCAGGGGATATCGGGCATCCGCACAGCATCGTCACTTTCGCCGCCACGCGCGTGCTGCCCCCAGCACCCGAAACAAGCGTCGGCGTCACCAGTAGTCCCGGAAAAGTCAGCACCACACCATCGCCAACAACCGCTTGACCGGGAATGGCCCAGACGGTGGAACGCACGGTAATCGCCGATGCCGGCTGGATAAGCGGCCCACGCGCCTCGATTTCAAGCAAAGTCGGCCGGGCCAGGTCGATCACGACATCGAGCCCGGCGGTCTGCGCATCGGACACCATCGCGCCGCGCCGGTGCGGTGCAACCATGATCCGTTCAGTGTCGCCCGTACCGCCATGGATGGTTCCTTGCGCCAGCACCTCGTGGCTTTGCGCATTGCGCACAATCACGGCGACCCCGCCGGTGTGATCGCCGATAAACTTGGCATCCTGACTGAGTGCCCGGACCATCACATGGGTTGGTTCGGCCTCGGCCTGCTGCGCGTTCACCACGCTGGCCGCGAGCGCAAAGGCCTGAAGAACACGTGTCATGAGCGGCAATCCTGTCCCTGCAACGCAGAGGCGCATAGCACGCCTTTGACGCACGATGCAGTATTCAACGGGCAACGGGATCAAAACGCAGTCGCGGGCTGTTTCCGGCGCCTTCGTGGTCCAACAACCACTGCTTGCGCGGCAATCCCCCGCCAAATCCGGTCAGTGTGCCGTTCGCACCAATCACCCGGTGGCATGGCACCACGATTGCGACCGGATTGGCACCGTTGGCAAGGCCGACCGCGCGCATCGCCCCGGGTGAGCCGAGTTGAGCGGCGAGCGCACCATACGTTCGCGTTTCCCCGACCGCGATCGTGCGCAAGGCTTGCCACACCGTACGCTGAAACGGTGTGCCACCAGTTGCAACCGGAATTGCCTCCAACGCGGCGAAATCGCCGGCAAAATAGCGATCGAGCGCCGCGATGGTGTGCGCGGGCGCGGGCGCACGGGTCAGCGACACAGCGCCATAATGCAGCCGCAACAGCCGGCGCATGCGCGTTTCGTAATCATGAAAATCGAGCGCACGCAGATGGCCAGCCGCGTCGTGGACCAGCAGGATGGTGCCGAGGGGCGAAGCATGGTCGGCCAGAGCCAGGTCGATCACGTCCTTGCCCCGCACAATCAGGACGCCTGATGGGTGATTTGCCGGCTGGCGAGATGGCCCCGCGCCATAGCCAGGACTTCGGCGATCAACCGTTCACGCTCAACCCACGGGAAATACGGCTTGGCAATCAGCAGCGAGGTCAGACCGTGCACCAACACCCAAATGCTCTGCGCGATCGCCGCAACATTGTCATCATCGCACCCTCTGATCGTGGCGATCGTTTCGCGCAACGACGCAAACGCGCGAAGCCCCGCCGCCAGCGCGGGATCGGTGGTTTCCAGATCAAACGTCGTGCCCGGCGGCGGCTGGTTCTCGCGGGTCGGCATAAAGGCAATCCGGTACATGTCGGGGTTTTCGAGCCCGAATTCGATATAGGCCCGGCCCAGCACATCGGCCCGCGCCCAGGGATCATCGACATCGGCGGCCATGGCTTCAAAGCGAGTCTGCAGGGCGTCGAATGCGCGCACACACAACTCGTCGGCAATCGCATCCGCCGAAGCGAAATGCGCATAGAGCGAAGGCTGCGATATGCCGACCGCATTGGCAATCTGGCGCGTCGTGACATTGCCCGCCCCGCGTTCACCGAACAGGCGCAAGGCAACGTCCAGTATCTGTTCGCGACGCTCTCCGGTCCGAGCGCGTCTGGTAGGCTCGTTCATGGGCTGCGGTTTCGCGCAGATCGAACGCTCCGTCAACCAATCGTTGATAGGTAGCGCTTGAATACCTATCAACGATTGGCTATCAACGATAGGTCAGAGTCGTTGAGGGGAACAGAACGCCATGGCCAACCGTCGCCTGATTGCATTTGCCACGATTGCCGCCCTCGGTTCGGGGGCCTTGGCGCTGGCGCTTGCGCGCCCCCATAACGACAGCACCAACACACCTCCGCTCGCCGTGCGCGCGGTAACAATCACCGCTATCGACAGCGATGCGC
The DNA here is from genome assembly GCA_903868655.1 of uncultured Sphingomonadales bacterium. Classification (GTDB taxonomy): domain Bacteria; phylum Pseudomonadota; class Alphaproteobacteria; order Sphingomonadales; family Sphingomonadaceae; genus Novosphingobium. The sequence continues at coordinate 585 of CAIPWG010000378.1, read as the reverse complement.
CTGCAGGGCCGCGCTTTGCCGCGACGATCCATTTTGACCGGGAAACCGATCTGGCGTTCCGCGTGCCCGGCCGGATCACCGGCCTGTCGCTGCAACCGGGCGATCACATTGCGCAGGGCGCTGTGGTCGCAGCGATTGAGCCCGATGCCTTTGCTGCCGCCGAAGCGATGCATGCGGCAGGTGCCGCGCGCGACCAGCGCGATGCCGCGCGCCTGTCCGGGCTGGTCAGCGATGGCGCAACCAGTCCGGCAGTGGCAGAGGCGGCACGCGATGCGGCACGCGCCAGCGCCGCAAGCCTTGCCAATGCGCGCTATGATCTCGGCTCAACCCGGTTGCGCGCGCCTTTTGCCGCGCTGGTGTTGAATCGCAGCGCCGAACGTGGACAGACCGTATCTGTCGGGCAGCCGGTGGTGCGCGTGGCTGATCGCACATCGCCGCTGCTGGCGATTGCCGATGTGCCTGCGCAAATGGCCGCACAGCTCACGCAAGGTGCCGCCGCGCAAGTCTGGCCCGCCGAAGCCACTGCGCCAGTGCCCGCCCGTGTCTGGCGCATTTCAGGCAGCGCCGACGCGCATACCGGGCTGG
>CAIPWG010000377.1 GCA_903868655.1 uncultured Sphingomonadales bacterium | reverse complement strand
GTGCTGCTGTAGCTCAGTGGTAGAGCGCATCCTTGGTAAGGCTGAGGTCGGGAGTTCAATCCTCCCCAGCAGCACCATTTCCTGAACCTCACCCATTTCATCGACTTGACCCGCGCGCGTCGGCACCCCATGCGTTTGTCGCATGAAATTCTTCTCCGACAACGCCGCCTCTGTCCACCCCCTGGTCTGGTCTGCGATGCAGGCAGCCGATCAACCCGATAACGGCTACGACGGTGATGCGCTGTCGCAGCAGATGGATATGGCATTCAGTGACCTGTTTGGTCAGCCTGCCACCGCGTTGTGGGTGGCAACCGGAACGGCCGCCAACTGCCTGGTGCTGGCGGCGATGGTGCCGCCGTTTGGCGGGATCGTGTGTCACCGCGAAGCGCATATCGAAACCGACGAAGGCGGCGCGCCGGGGTTTTACACCCATGGTGCCAAGCTGATTCTGGCCGAAGGCGATGCGGCCAAGCTGACACCGGCCAGCGTCCATGCCGCGATTGACCCCATCCGCCCCGATGTCCACCGGGTACAACCGCACGCCATTTCGATCACCCAGTCGACCGAATATGGCCGGATTTATACCCCTGCCGAAGTTACCGCGATCAGCGCAGTGGCGCAGCAGCGCGATCTGTGGCTGCACATGGATGGCGCGCGGTTTGGCAACGCGGTCGCGCATCTTGGATGCCATCCCGCAGCGGTTACAGCCGATGCAGGGGTCGACGCGTTAAGCTTCGGCTTTGTGAAAAATGGCGGCATGGGGGCAGAGGCAATCGTGCTGTTTGGCGAGGCGCGCGACACTGCGCTGGTCGATTCGGTACGCCGCATGCGCAAACGCGCGGGCCATCTGCAATCAAAGGGCCGATATCTGGCGGCGCAAATCCTCGCGCTGCTCGAAGGCGACTTGTGGCTGCACAATGCGCGCGCCGCCAATGCCGCAGCCGCTGAACTGGCCGCTGCCGCCGGTGATCGGTTGATGCACCCGGTCGAAGCCGACGAAGTGTTTTTGGTGCTGTCGCCCGCCGAAGCCGCCGCGTTGCGCGCGCAAGGGTTTGATTTCTACGACTGGAATGCACCTGCAGGTACGCCCGGCGCAGCGCGTCTAGTAACCGCCTGGAACAGCAATCCCGATCACGTTGCCGCGCTGGCCCGCGCCATCGCCGCGCTATGACCACGCACAGCCGCGCGGCCGACCCGCGCGTGATCGTGGCCTTTGTGGTTACCGCGCTGGTCTGGGGATCGACCTGGCTGGTGATCAAGGGTTCGATCGGTCCGGTTCCGCCAAGCTGGTCGGTCACCTGGCGGTTCGCTGGCGCCGCGATCGGCATGTTTGCGCTGGGGCTGGTCCGCGGGGATATCCGGCCTGGCGCGCTGGTACCCGAACGTGCCGTGCTGTTGCATGCCGCGCTGATCGGGATCAGTTTGTTCTGCTGCAATTTTCAGTTTGTCTATCGTGCCGAGACGCATCTGACATCCGGATTGGTCGCAGTGGTGTTTGCGCTGCTGCTGCTACCCAATGCGGTGTTCGGACGGATCTTTCTGGGCACACCGGTCACGCGCGGGTTTGTGCTGGGTTCGGTGATCGCGCTGGGCGGCATTGTCCTGCTGATGATCAACGAATACCGCGCGGCGCCCGCCGGCAGCGATGTGCCCTTGGGCGCGGCGATGACGGTGGGCGCGCTGTTGTGCGCATCCACCGGCAATGTGCTGCAAGCGGCAAGCGTGGTGCGTAAAGTGCCAGCGGCGATGTTGCTCGCCTGGGCGTTTCTGATTGGCGCGAGTGCCGATTTCGTGGTGGCTTGGGTGCTTTCGGGGCCACCGGTGTTTGACTGGTCACCCGGTTATGTGGCCAGCGTGGCCTATTTATCGCTCATCGGATCGGTGCTTACGTTTCCGTTGTACAATCTCTTGCTGCGCGAAATGGGGCCGGGGCGCGCGGCCTATAACGGCGTGCTGGTACCGGTGGTGGCGATGCTGCTGTCGACCGCGTTCGAAGGTTATCGCTGGTCGGCGTTCAATGTCGGCGGCGCCGCGCTTTCGCTGGTCGGGCTGGTGGTGGCGTTAAGAGCGCGCAACCCTTCGCGGTAAGTCGGATACCTGGGCCGCCAGCCGAGCACGCGTTGGGCTTTGGCATTGGCGACACGACGATTTTCGGCATAGAACGCACGCGCCATGGGCGAAAGATCCGCCTGATCGAGCGGCACCAGCGGCGGTGGCGCGATGCCCATCAGGCGCGCCGCTTCCTCGATCACCGCATTGCCATCGCACGGTTGATCATCGGCCAGATTGTAAATCCCTGCCGGCCCAGTCAGCCCGGCGATCACGCCGCCCGCGATATCATCAACATGCACCCGGCTGAATACCTGCCCCGGCGCGATCAGGCGCCGCGCGGTGCCCGAACGCAAGCGGTCAAACGCGCTGCGCCCCGGCCCATAGATTCCGGGCAGGCGAAATACCCGCGCGCCCAGCGCGGCCCACATCAGATCAGCCTCGCTGCGCGCATTGCGCCGACCAAGGCCAGTCGGCGCGGTTTCATCCACCCAGGCCCCGCCACAATCGCCGTAGACCCCGGTCGATGACAAATAACCGATCCACGGCGCAGCCAGCGCCGCGCCATACTGCGCCAACACCGGATCGCTGCCATCGCGGCCCGGCGGCACGCTGGACAATACATGGCTGGCATCGGCCAATTCGGCCAGCACCGCGGTACGGTCGTCAAACGCGATCGTTCCGCCGCGTCCTGTGCCAGACACATGCCAGCCTTGCGCACGCAAGCGTCGGGTCAGCACACCGGCGCTATACCCCAGTCCAAAGATGAACAGGCGCATCAGGGCGCTTTGGGATCGGGCAATGGGGCCGGCACGACTTCGCTGGCGCCGGGCACATGATCGCGTTTCCACTGCATCGCCATGTGCACTCTGGTGTGGCCCGAAGGATGGTCAAAAAACAGCGCTTCTTCCAACGGCGAAGGCGAAATCTTGCGATACGTCGACAGCTTCATCGCGGTCAGCGCAAAGCCATCGGGCTCATGCGCGCTATCGAGGCCAAACGCATCGGCTTCGCTCTCGCTCATCCGCACCAACGTGTTGTTGAGCGGCAGAAACAGCAACGACAGCACGGTCATGCCTGCGACCAGGATAGGCAGTGCTGCCGGATCGTCCAGCCCGCGCACGCTCCGCCGCCGCCCGCCGAGCGCAATGGCCGCGGGTCCGATGCGCGACAACAACCAGAATTCGAGCGCCGCGAGCGCCGTCAGGCACACGATCCCGCGCCACACATGGTGGAGCACATAGTGCCCCATTTCATGCCCGACCACCGCCGCCGCCTCGGGCACACTGGTGCGCGAGACCAGGTTGTCGGTCAGGCTGATCCGCACCGTTGGACCGATGCCAGCAACATTGGCCGAAATCCGGTCGCTCTGCCGCGAGGCATTGAACACATAAATGTGATTGGCGGGAATGTGGTTGGCCGCTGCCATGGCCTCGATCCGGGTGCGCAACGGGCCGGGAGACAATTCGTCATAGGTGTTGAACAACGGCATGATGAACAAGGGCGATATCAAAGTCAGCAGTGCGATCATCGCCCCGCTCGCGCCCGCCCCGACCAGCCACCATGTGCGGGTAAACGTGCGGATCACCCAGTTGATCACAGTCAGCGCCAGCGCACCGAACACGACCATCAGGACCGCCGCAATGGCCTGGTCCCCCAGCCAACTGGCAAAGCTTTGGTTCATCAGGCCAAATTGGCGTTCGCGCCAGAAATCGAGATAGATCGACCACGGCAGGCCCAGCACGGTCAGGCACAGCAGGAACAGCCCCGCAATCGTGACCATGATCACCCACGGGCGCCAACCACCGCGCCGCATCGCATCGCGCAAGTTGACCAGGACGCCGCTGCGCAAAATCAGCCAGCAAATCAGCACCGTGATCAGCGACGACAGCGCATTGAACCAGATGCCACCGTCGAAATAAGCGTCCGAACGCGCCCGTGCCAGTGGGCTGAGCATCCCGATATACCGCGCTGTGGCATGATCGACATCAAATCCGGCGGCAAGAGCGATTGCGGGCGTCATGACCGTCAGTACCGCCACGATCGCCGCCGTGATCTTCACCCAAACCTGCATCGCCAAACCTCGACCCCGTTGTGCCCCGCGC
>CAIPWG010000376.1 GCA_903868655.1 uncultured Sphingomonadales bacterium | reverse complement strand
TTGGTGATGAATGCCGAGAAGCACGCTTCGACGCGCGCCTTAACGTTTACCGCATCGAGAAAATCGGAGACATCGCGCGCGGTTGTCAGGATCGGCGCCAGCCAAGGCACGCCGCGCACCTGACCGGGGCGCAGTATCTTGAAAATGTGCAGCAAATCTTCCTTGGGAATAAACTCGCTGATGTATGGCAACTGCCAGATCGTGTTCAATTCACCTGGATGATTCCTGAACAGCCACAGCCCCATGAAACTATCGAATTGCTGTTTACTTTGCCCCACAATCAGCGCCCCGCTTGCTTCGCATATGCAATAGGTCATGTCGACAAATTCACGGGTAACAGTATCTTGGTCGATGGTGCGTCGCCGAAAGGGCGGCTTGGCTATTGGCATGATCTGCCAGCCACTTGACAACCATTACGGAAGGACTTGCCGGGGACAAATAAATCCCTAGCCTTTGGGGCCTCTCCAAACAATGGAGACCCGTTTCGCGCCGCCACGATCCATGCGGACTTTGTGCCCGCCGGAATCGCCGTCGCGAACGGGGATAAAAGGGGATGCCAACGTGAACCTCATTGAAATATCAATCGGGCTGGGCTTGCTCGCCATCGTTTATGGCTTTGTCACCAGCCGCCAGGTGCTCGGCGCTTCGGCCGGCAACCAAACCATGCAGGATATCGCAGGCGCCATTCAGGAAGGCGCGCAAGCCTATCTGAAGCGCCAATATACCGCGATTGCAGTCGTCGGCGTGATTGTTGCCGGGATCGTGCTCGCGTTTTTGGGGCCGATCGCGGCGATCGGTTTCGTCATCGGTGCAGCACTGTCGGGCGCGGCCGGGTTTGTCGGCATGAACGTGTCGGTGCGCGCCAATGTGCGCACGGCGGCGGCAGCGCAGTCGGGTCTTCAGGCTGGGCTGACCCTGGCGTTTCGCGCAGGCGCGATCACCGGGATGCTCGTGGCAGGATTGGCCTTGCTCGCGATTGCAGGCTTTTTCGGCTATCTGGTTGGGCCCGGGGGGTATCACCCCGATGACCGCATCGTCATCACCGCGCTGACCGCGCTGGCGCTTGGCGCATCATTGGTGTCGATCTTTGCGCGACTGGGTGGCGGGATCTTTACCAAGGCCGCCGACGTAGGCGCCGACCTGGTCGGCAAAGTCGAAGCCGGCATTCCCGAAGATGACCCACGCAACCCGGCGGTAATTGCCGACAACGTGGGTGACAACGTGGGCGATTGCGCCGGTATGGCGGCCGACTTGTTCGAAACGTACGTGGTCACAATCGGTGCCACGATGGTGATGACCGCACTGCTGGTCAAAACTGCGGCCAACCTGCTGGCGCTCATGAGCGTGCCTTTGCTGATCGGCGGGGTGTGCATCGTGACTTCGATCATCGGCACGTATTTCGTGCGGTTGGGCAAATCGAACAACATCATGGGCGCGATGTACAAAGGGTTTCTGGTCACGGCCGTACTGTCGGTACCGGCGATCTGGTATGCGATCGCCTATGGCCTGGGCGATATGGAAACGACGACTGCCTATCGCGCATTCGGCCATGACTACGCGTTTTCAGGCCGCTTGCTGTTTTATGCCGGCCTCGTCGGACTGGTGCTGACCGGGCTGATCATCTGGATTACCGAATATTACACCGGCACCGATTATCGACCGGTGCGTTCGATTGCCAAGGCTTCGGTGACCGGGCACGGCACCAATGTCATCCAGGGTCTGGCGATCAGCATGGAGGCGACTGCACTGCCCGCGCTGGCCATCGTGGCGGCAATGGTCATCACCTACAAGCTGGCGGGGCCTTTGGGCATTGCTTATGGTGCAACCGCGATGCTGGCGCTGGCCGGGATGGTCGTGGCGCTGGACGCTTATGGCCCGGTGACCGACAATGCCGGGGGCATTGCCGAAATGGCGCATCTGGATGACAGCGTGCGCGAAAAGACCGATGCCCTGGATGCGGTGGGCAACACCACCAAGGCCGTGACCAAAGGGTATGCCATTGGTTCGGCGGGAATGGCCGCGCTGGTATTGTTTGCGGCTTATACCACCGACTTGCGTGAGTTTTTTCCGGCGCTGAATGTCGATTTCAGCCTTGAAAATCCTTACGTCATTGTTGGCCTGCTGCTGGGTGCCCTGCTGCCTTATCTGTTTGGCGCCATGGGCATGACCGCAGTCGGGCGCGCCGCGGGGGATGTGGTGGTCGACGTACGCGACCAGTTCGCCAACAATCCGGGCATCATGGCGGGGACCAGCCGCCCTGACTATGCGCGGACTGTCGACCTGGTGACCAAGGCCGCGATCAAGGAAATGATCGTACCGTCCTTGCTGCCGGTGCTGGCGCCGGTTGTGGTCTATTTCGTGATCGCCTGGGTTGCGGGGCAATCCAATGGCTTTGCCGCTTTGGGTGCGTTGTTGCTGGGGGTGATTGTCAGCGGGCTGTTTGTCGCGCTGTCGATGACATCGGGCGGCGGTGCCTGGGACAACGCCAAGAAATATATCGAAGACGGGCATCATGGCGGTAAAGGGTCCGACGCGCACAAAGCGGCGGTAACCGGCGATACGGTGGGAGATCCGTACAAGGACACCGCTGGCCCGGCGGTGAACCCGATGATCAAGATCACCAATATCGTCGCCTTGTTGCTGCTGGCGGCGCTGGCGGCACAAACCGCCCATTAAGGCACGGCGCAACGTTTATCCTGAACCCCCGCCGGCGCGGCCGGCGGGGGTTTCACGTTGACGTTAACGGAATGTCGAGCCAGGAGACTTGCCATGTCCAGCGAACCAAGCCCCCAAGCGCTCGTATCCGGCCTGTTGCGCCTGCTCGATATTGATTCCAGCGGTGATGACCGGTTCATCGGCCACAACCGGCCCGATGGGGTCGGCCGCATGTTTGGTGGCCAAGTGATTGCACAGGCTCTGGTGGCGGCAGAACGCACTGTCGGCGAAGATCGCCCGGTGCATTCGCTGCATGCCTATTTTCTGCGTGGGGGCAACGAAGCGCAGAATGTCGATCTGAGCGTGTTGCGCGATCTGGATGGCGGCAGCTTTGCCAACCGGCGGGTGGTGGTGAGCCAGCAGGACAAGCCGATCCTGACCATGGTTTCGTCGTTCCACCGCCGCGAACAGGGGCCGCGTCATTCTGCGGAAATGCCCGCTGTGCCGCTGCCCGAGGAATTGGAAGACGAAGCCAGCCTGCGTGCACGGTTTGCCGATCAGATTCCGGCGGACAAGCGCGCGATGATGCTGCGGCTGCGACCGATCGAACAACGCCCGGTCGAAGCGCGGCACTGGATGAACCCCGAACCGCGTGAAGCCAAATCGCATACCTGGTTTCGCACCGCCGCCGCCCTGCCCGACGATCCACGCGTGCACCGTGCCGTGCTGGCCTATGCCAGCGACATGAGCCTGCTGGGCACGTGCACCCTGCCCCACGGGCTGAGCTGGATTGTCGGCAATGTCATGGGGGTCAGTCTGGACCATGCACTGTGGTTCCACGACGATTTCCGTGCAGACGAATGGCTGTTGTATGTCTGCGACAGCCCGTGGGCGGACCGCGCGCGCGGGTTCAATCGGGGGCAGATTTTCACGCGCGAGGGCCGCCATATCGCGAGCGTAGCGCAAGAAGGCCTGATCCGTCCGATCAAGGCCGCCGTCTGAGCATCACGGCGCGGTGCAGGTTGCGCGTTCCAGCACGGGATGCGCAACCATCGCGTGTGCGACCATGCCGAGGCTTTGCCCGCTGTCGCTGGCGCGGGCGAGTTCCCCGGCAACCGCATCGAACGCCCGGCAGGCCTGCTGGCTGGTATCGCCGCCGCCATACCGGTTGGCAATGAGCGTGGCATACCGGTCATAAAGACCCCCATGGCGGGTTTCGGGCCCGGCGCCGGTCGCGAAATAATGTTGCAACTGTTGGGTCGCGGCATCGAACTGGGCCTGATGCGCGGCGACCATCGCATCATAACGCGGGCGTATCTCCACACCCGCCAACCCGCAGCGCAACGACACATTCATCATCATCATTTCAAATTCGTGCAGGCGTGCGGCGTGCACCAGCTGCGCATCGATACAGGCGGCACGTGCCGTATCGATCCCGGCAAAAGCCATGGCGGCTGCCAGCAGCAGGTGTCCAGCGCGGATCACTGGACCATTGCGGTGATCTGGGGCTGCGCGCAAGGAACCAACGGCACCGCCATCAAGGCGCTGAATTGCCGAACCAGCGCCGCCTGCATCGAAAACGTCGTCTGTGCGACCTGCTGGTAGGTGCGCGCAGCACCGACGATGGCGTTCGACGTCTCACCATCGTGGCTCAGCTGATACTGGTCATAAAGCGATTGCAGCTGACGCATATAAGCCGCGGCGGCATCGTTGTTCTGTTTCGCAGCATTGACCGCCGGCGCATAGACCGTGTCATGGAAGGCATTGCGCGCCTCCGCCGAACAGAAGCTTTGCGGCAGCGTTACCGACCCCACCGGGCTGAGCGCAGGTTGCTGCGGCACGGCAAACCCGGTGCGCGGGGCAGGCTGGACGGTGGCGAGTTGGGCGGCTGCCGGTGCGGGCGCAACAGGTGCACCACTGCTGACCTGGCTACTCGCAAGCGCGGCCAGAAGCTGACCGAGGGTGCCATTGGCTGACGCCGGCGTCGCACTGGCGATTGCAGGCGGCGGCGCAGCCACGGCGGCAGGACCGGCGATCTCGGGCTGCGCGTAAGCCATCGGCGCCGGGCCTGCTGGCGTGGGCAACGGTGCAACAGATGGCAGGGGCAGGACTGGAACAGTCAGCACCGGCGTTGCACTCGCAAGTGCGGCAGGCGCTGCTGGTGGTACAGTACGGCCATGGAGAACGAGGATTTTGGCGCGCGCAATTTCACCAAAAGTGCCGCTGGGGAACCGGGCCAGATATGCTTCGTACAAGGCTGGGTCGCTGCTCGAATCAATCGACTGCCAGAACGCCAGTTCGAACGGCGTACCCACCCCCGTTGCCACCACTGCCTGCGCCTGCGCGGGAGTGGCAAAGCCGACTGTCGCCAGCGCCACCAGTCCGCCAAGCCGCAGAAAACCGGGAAGAACTGGACATTTGCTTGAACGCTTGAGCTTAGACATCAAGACCCCCGGTTCACGGTCGACCACTGCACGATCGTCGGCAATCAGCGCAGAGCGAATGCTTCGCGATCCGGTCTAGACCGCGATGGTATCGGGCGGCTGAAAGGAGTGCGTTACCGGGATTTTAATTTTTGACGCCGCGGCGCCTGGTGCCTAACCCTCGGCGTGGTAGAAGTCGTAAACGGCTTGAGCCACTGCGACGCTGACGCCGGGTGCGCGTTGCAGATCGTCCAGGCTGGCCGCGCGGACTTTACCGGCAGTGCCGAAATGCAGAAGCAGCGCGCGTTTGCGTGCAGGACCGATGCCAGGCACTTCATCGAGCGGGCTGGCGGTGATGGCGCGGCTGCGCTTGGCACGATGCGCGCCGATCGCGAAACGGTGGGCTTCATCGCGCAATTGTTGCAAGTGAAAAAGCAGCGGCGAATTGAGCGGCAGCAGCTTTTCGCGCCCGTCGGGAAAGTGGAAATGTTCGCGGCCGGCATTGCGATCGGGGCCTTTTGACACGGCAATCAACGCGACATCTTCGATGCCCATCTCTTCCAGCGTTTCGCGCACCGCAGTCATTTGGCCTTTGCCGCCATCGATCAACACCAGATCGGGCCACATGCCCCGGTCACGGTCGGGATCTTCTTCCTGCACGCGAGCAAAACGACGGCTCATCACCTCGCGCATCATCGCAAAGTCATCGCCGGGTTCGGTTTCGGGGCGTTTGATATTGAACTTGCGATACTGGCCTTTGCGGAACCCCTCGGGCCCGGCGACGACCATGGCACCGACCGCATTGGTGCCCATGATATGGCTGTTGTCGTAAATTTCGACCCGGTCGGGCGCTTCACCGAGTTCGAGAAAATCGGCCAGTTCGCGGAAAATCCGCGCGCGGGTGCCGGTTTCGGCCTGGCGGCGCACCAGCGCTTCATCGGCATTGCGCTGCGCCTGTTCCATCAGGCGACGGCGATCGCCACGTTGCGGCACTGAAATTTCGACTTTGCCGCCGGCTGCGGGATAAAGTGCTTCAGCCAGCAGATCAGCCTCCGGCAAATCGCGGTCGACCAGAATCAGGCGTGGCGGTGGTACGTCTTCATAAAATTGCGCCATGAACTGGGTCAGCACTTCGGCTTCGTCGTGGCCTTCGGTGTGGCTGGGGAAAAACGCGCGGGGGCCCCAGTTTTGACCGCCGCGAATGAAAAACGCCTGGATCGCGACTTGGCCGCCCTGCACCGCCACTGCGAAGATATCGGCATTGCCGACCCCTTCGGCGTTGATCGCCTGGCTGCCCTGGATGAATGTCGCGGCACGCAGCCGATCGCGCAAGACTGCCGCGCGTTCATAGTCGAGCGCTTCGGCCGCGGCGGCCATCTGTGATTCGATCTCGCGTTGTACCGCGCTTGAGCGGCCGCCGAGAAAATCGCGCGCTTGCCGCGCCAGATCAGCGTAGTCGGCTTCGCTGATGCGATTGACGCAGGGCGCGCTGCACCGCTTGATCTGGTAAAGCAGGCACGGCCGATCGCGCCGCGCCATGAAGCCATCGTTGCAACTGCGCAGCAGAAACAGTTTCTGCATCGCATTGATCGTGGTGTTGACCGAGCCGGCACTCGCAAACGGGCCATAATAATTGCCCTTTGCGCGGCGCGCACCGCGATGCTTCATGATCCGGGGGAAAGCGTGATCGGATCGCAACAGGATGAACGGGAACGATTTGTCATCGCGCAGCAGTACGTTGTAGGCCGGGCGGTAGCGCTTGATCAGCTGCGCTTCGAGCAGCAGCGCCTCAGCCTCGGAATTGGTGGTGACGATCGTCATCGACCGGGTCAGGCTGACCATGCGGCGCAACCGATTGGGCAGACGATCGACTTGCACATAATTGGCCACGCGGTTTTTGAGCGCACGGGCCTTGCCCACATACAGCGCCTCTCCACGTGCATCGAGCATGCGATACACGCCTGGCACGGGTTTCAGTGTGGCCACGACTTCGCGGATGACCGCAACGCCACGATCCAGATCGGGCTGATCGGCGCCGCGCACGGCAAACGTCGCTTTGTCTTCATTGAAGCGTTCGGCGCCGTGCGGCGTGGGCATGGTGCCGACCGCTTTGCGCGGATCGGCAGCAGGATCGGTACCGGTTGGACGAGAGGGTGAACGGGCCATGGGCTTTGCCGGATAAGCCTTTGCCCCGTGGTGGTCCAGCGCCCCACCGGGTCTTTCGGACAAAAAGTGGCGCATGAAGCCTTGACCAATACGCAATGATCACATGAAGAAATGGTCGAGCTGCTAACCCTCGGGGGGTTAACTTCAACCCCATGACCGCACACTTTCCGTTTGGAGGCAGAGGGCAAGCACCTGGTCGCCGACAGGCGGCCCGGGTCCGTCTTGCACTGCCCGCAAAGGTTATCCTGATCACCGGCCATCAGCCCTGTCAGTTGGACGACCTGTCACAGACCGGGGCGCAAATTTCGATGGAACGTCTTGCCCCTCCGATCGGCGGAGATGTGGTGCTGATGGTGAATGGGGTGGAAGCGTTTGGAACGGTGGTCTGGCGGCAAGGCAACAGCTTTGGCCTGTGTTTTGATGAGCCAATGCCGATGGATGATGTGGTGAAATTGCGCGGGCTGAATGACCATTTCCAGACCCTGCAGCAACAGCAGGTGCTGCGCCGCGCGCAAGACTTTGTGCAAGGCCGCAAGATATTCTGATCAGAACTGGCGGCGCAATTCCAGCCTGATCTGCCGTCCGGTCGGATCGAGATAGCCCGCCTGATACCGTAAGGGGGTCGCCCCGGTGCTGTCGGTGACTTTCTGTTGCCCATCGAACAGATTGTTGACCGCCAGCGACAGTCGGGTGTTCTTCAGGAACGGATATGTCTTCACGACTTTGGGCATCCGGCCCAGATCGGTAAACAGCCGCACGCCGAATGTTGCCAGGGATCCGAAATCCAGCGGCAGGTCGCCAGGTTGGCCACTGGCGCTGATATGGGTGGGCGCCGCGTAAGCGGCAGAGACCCGCAGGCCAAAGCCGCGATAGAATCCACCGGCATCCAGATTGGCGGAATGCCGCGCCACACCGGTCCCGGTCAAGGCATCGCCGTGCAACTGATCGAGCACAGCGCCACCCGAAATCAATTGTGCGGTGTTATAGATTTCGTAGCTGTAACTGAGCGACATGTTCCAACGGCCGCGCCCGTCGGATGGCGGCGGACCACCGCCAAAGCCGCCGCCTCCGCGACCGAAGCCACCCGATCCACCACCGCCGGGTCCTCCCGGTGGTGGGCCGCCGGGGCCGCGTCCACCGC
>CAIPWG010000375.1 GCA_903868655.1 uncultured Sphingomonadales bacterium | reverse complement strand
TGTTGCGCACTTCGAAAATGAACGTGGTGATGGCCTCTCCGGCGATCGCGGCAGGATCGAGCGGCTTGCGCGCCAGGCGCACAAACCGGGTGGTGTTGTCGTGGCTGTCCTCGACATTTTCCTCGACGACATCGAGCCCGTAAAGCTCCGCCGCAATTCTCGGTGCCAATGCTGCAACCATGGGGTCGCCCAGTTCCGCCACATAAGCGGCAGCGCCAGCCGTATCGGCATGGCTGAGCGGGGTAATGGCGCGCGCGCGCAAATAGTGGCGCGATTGGCCCAATGCCTGGGGGTGGCTGTAGGCGCTGGTGAACGGGCCATTGCCCAATCCCATCAGGCAGTGGTGGATATCCAGAAAGTGTTCGCCGACAATCGACAGGCCGGATTCAGGCAGCAGGAAATGGATATCGGCAACCCGGCCGTGTTGTGAATTTTCGATCGGAATAATCGCGCACCCGGCCTGCCCCTCGCGCACGGCATCAAGCGCGTCTTCAAAGCTGAAACAGGGCAGGGGCAGCCCGCTGGGCACCGCTTCCATCGCGGCGCGGTGTGAATTGGCGCCGGGGGCGCCCTGAAACGCAACCGCGCGTCCTGGCTGTGCGGCCGCAGCAGCAGTCATCTGGTCGACAAGGGCGAGTGCGGGGGCGGGGTAACTGGCCATAGGCTGCGCCGATTAGGCTCGCAGCCGCGCTTCGACAAGCCCATTGCCCGGTGGCGAGCGAAACCCTTTGCGGCCAACCGCGCAGATCGCTGCGCAATCGCACTTGCGCGGCTGCGGGGGGATGACTAGAGCGAACCGCAAAACAGCGGTAGTGATCGTTCGGGAAGCCGGGCTGGCACGCTTTTTTAAGGATTCGGGGAAAGGCATGAACGACAGTTTCAATACTATCGCCGGTTGGACCTTGGGCGGCGGTATTCTGGCTTTGGGGCTCGCAACGGTTTCCAGCCATTATTTTCTGGCCGACAAGCACGAACGGCCAGCCACGATGGGCTATGCCATCGCCGGCGCTGACGATAGCGCAGGGGGAGCAGCCGTGGCTGTCGAACCGATCGCCAACCGCCTGGGCAAGGCTGATGCGGCCAAAGGCGAAGCGACTTTTGCCAAGTGCAAAGCATGCCACACGATCGACCAGGGCGCAGCAAACGGCATTGGCCCCAACTTGTGGGCTGTCGTTGGTGATGGCGTTGGCGTCGGTCGCGCGGGGTATGCCTTTTCTGACTCGCTCAAGGGCAAAGCCGGAAAGTGGGATTTCGATACGCTCGACAAGTGGCTGACCAACCCCAAGGCGTTTGCCGAAGGGACCAAGATGTCGTTTGCCGGTCTGACCAGCCCCGAAGATCGCGCCAACGTGATCCTGTATCTCAATACCAAAGGTTCCAATCTGCCGTTGCCCGCACCGGTTGCGGCGGCAGCAGCGCCTGCGGCAGGCGCTGCACCGATGGCCGCGGCGGCGATTGTTGGCGATGCGGCAGCGGGTGAAAAAGTCTTTGGCAAGTGCAAGGCATGCCATTCGATCGATCAGGGCGGTGCAAACGGTATCGGACCCAACCTTTACGCTGTGGCGGGTGACGCGATTGGCGAAGGCCGTGCTGGCTATGCGTTTTCCGACGCGTTGAAAGCGCACAAGGGCGTGTGGGATGCCGCAACTTTGGATCAGTGGTTGTCGGGTCCGGCAAAGTTTGCCGCAGGCACCAAGATGTCGTTTGCCGGTCTCGAAGACCCCAAACAGCGTGCTGACGTGATTGCCTATCTCAATTCGAAAGGTGGCAAGCTGACGCTTGGTGCGGCACCTGCCGCGGCCAAGTAAGCGCGGCCTTTCCATCGATACGAAAAAGGGGGCGCCGAGCGCCCCCTTTTTTTATGCGACCAGTGTTTATGGCTATATCGTCGAACCGAGGCGCGATTATTCGCCGTCGGCGTTCAGTCGTACGCGCATTTCTTTGCCTGGCTTGAAATAGGGCACGCGCTTTCCCGGTACATCGACGTTTTCGCCGGTACGCGGATTGCGGCCTTTGCGCGGTTCGCGTGTGCGGGTTGAAAAAGCGCCAAACCCGCGCAGTTCAACGCGGCCGCCGTCGGCCAGTCGTTTTCCGATTTCGTCGAAAAACACATCGACCACGCGTTCGATTTCTTCGCCACGCATGTCCGGGCTTTGTTTGGCCAGCGCTTGCAGCAATTCGGATCGTATCATCCGTTCGTCCCTCCACCGGATGCCATGGGCACCCCCAGTTTTACAGGAATATCCTGTCCCCCGGCACGGCGCCCCAATTCGCCGAGCCAACGCGACAATGCCAGAGCGCCAGCTTCAAGACAATCTTGCGGAATGTAAATTCGCGCAGGTTTACGAGCATTCTGGCCCGATTGGGGGGCTTCAAGCCACTTTTTGATTGGGATTTGGTGCCGCGTTGGGTGCTTTGCCTGCAGATGCCATACTTTGCCCTTTGCCGCGCACGGCCACGCGGTTAGGAGTCGCGCACAATCCCGGCATCGACCGGACAGGAGAGCACCGCCTTGAACACTCCGAATTCTGCGCAAGGTTTTGCCGAGACGGCAGCCGATTCCAGCTGGTTTGGCCATCCGCGACAACTCGCCCGGCTGTTCACCACCGAAATGTGGGAACGGTTCGGCTATTACGGCATGCGCGCGTTGCTAACGCTCTATCTGACCAAGCATTTCCTGTTCAGCGATCGCACCACCAATGGCATCTACGGCGGATTTACCGCGATGGTTTACCTGACCCCATTGGTCGGCGGTTTGCTGGCCGATCGCTATCTCGGGGCCAAGCGGTCCATCAAGTTCGGCGCGCTGGTCATGGCGCTGGGCTATTTCCTGTTGTGCTTCGGCGGCGATGCGGCACAGCCTTGGGCAATGATCGATGGCGTGCGTTACGACGTTGCGCAGGAAAACGTGGCCGACCGGCCTACTGCGACCGGACACGAAAAACGCTATGTGATGATCGACCGGCAGCGTCTGGCCATTCATGGCGAGATGGACGGCACGATTTCACTGGTGGCCGCCGATGGCCATGTCGCGCGCCATGTCACGGCGGACCGGTTTCAGTCAGGCGGCGATCGTTCGCCCACGACCACCGTGCTGATCCTGGTGGCCATTGCCATGATCACCATCGGCAACGGATTTTTCAAACCCAATATTTCGACCATGGTCGGCGAATTGTATGGCCCTGGCGATACGCGCAAGGATGCGGGTTTCACCATTTTCTATATGGGGATCAATCTGGGTGCCTTGCTGTCACAGATTTTGTGCCCGGTACTGGCCGATGTGATCGGCTGGTGGGCCGGGTTCCTGCTGGCGGCGGTTGGCATGCTGATTTCCTGGGCGATGATCCAGTTTGACGGTGGGCGGTTGCGGGCATTCGGCAATCCGCCCGCAGATTTGGGCAAAGACCGGGCTTTGCCGATCTTTGTCGGCGCGCTGGTGGCGGTGCCGCTGGTCATGTTGCTGTTCCAGAACCTGATGACGGCCGCGCCGGCGGCAGCCGGAACGGGCATCGTCGGCTACGTGCTGGCGTTGCCACTGATGGGCAAGCTGCTGTTCGGCACATTCCTGATCAGTGTCCCGGCGATTTTGGGTTATGCCTGGGCCAGCGGCAACCGTGCCGAATTCCAGATGATGATCGCCGCGATGGTGCTGATCACGTTCAACGTGGTATTCTGGACATTGTTCGAACAGGCCGGATCGTCGCTGACCTTGTTTGCCGACCGCAATACCGACCTGCATGTGTTCGGTGCGTTCAGCATTTCAGCGGGACAGACCCAGTTCTTCAATGCGTTTTTCATCGTTACGCTCGCCCCGTTGATGACGGTGCTGTGGATGGCGCTGGGCAAGCGTGGGCTGGAACCGTCAACCCCGGTGAAATTCGGGCTGGCGCTGGCCGGCGTCGGAGCCGGGTTCCTGTTTCTGGTCTGGGGTTCCAGCTTTGCCGATGGCGCGTTCAAGGTGTCGATCTGGTGGTTGGCCGGGCTGTACCTGATCCACACGATTGCCGAACTGTGCATTTCGCCTGTGGGTCTGAGCATGATCACCAAGCTGTCGCTGGCGCGGATCGTAGGCCTGATGATGGGGGTCTGGTTTCTGTCGATCGCGATTGCGCAATATATCGCAGGGATCATTGCTCAGGTTGCCAGTGTCGATACGGTCGGTGGTGAAGTGACCAATCCAAAGCTCAGCCTGGATACTTATGTCCATGTGTTCACCACGATTGGTTGGGTCGCGATGGGCATTGGCGTGCTGCTGTTGGTGCTCGCATGGCCGATCAAGCGGCTGATGCACGGGGTCAATTGATCAAATCGCAAAGCCCCTCCCACGATGGAGAGGGGCTTTGCACGCGTCAGGCCTCGAATCGCGCCGACGCACCTGCCCAATCGAGCAGGGGCATGACCATGCTGATATAGTCGGCGCGCCGGTTCTGTTCGTCGAGGTAATACGCATGTTCCCAGACATCGATGACCAGCAGCGGGGTCATGCCATCGGCAACCGGTGTGCCTGCGTTCGATGTGGCAATCACGCGCAATTTGGCGGCCGGGGTGGCTGCAAGCCAGGCCCAGCCGCTGCCGAATTGGGTCGCGGCGGCTTTGGCCAG
>CAIPWG010000374.1 GCA_903868655.1 uncultured Sphingomonadales bacterium | reverse complement strand
CCGACCCGCAGATCGCGTTTCTTCTGGCGCAATTGCGTTATGAACGCGGCCTGCCCGCCGCCGCCTTGTTCGAGCATACGCTGGCGCTAAATCCTGGCAATCGCGATGCCTTGCGCAATCTTGCCCTCGCCGAAGCGTCCATGGGGCAATCTGCCGGGGCAGTGGCGCGGTTGACTGCTGCATTGAGCGCTGCGCCGGGTTGGCTTGACGGTCATCGAGTCCTGGCTTCGTTGCGCTGGATTGCGGGCGATCATGCCGGATTTGATCGGGACTGGGCGAAGGCCGCGCGCGCGCATCCGGCGCAGCAGGGATTGTGGCTCGGCTGGTTTGGCGCCTTGGCGCAAGTACGCGACTGGGCCCGTGCCGGTGCCGTGCTGGATGAGGCACAGCAACATCTGGGCGAAACCCGGGCCATCCTTGGAGCAAGAGTGTTTGTTGCCGGGGAAATGGGCGCGCTTGATCAATGTGCAGCGCTGCTGGACCGCGTAACCGGGCAAGAGGATGATTTTCTACGTCTTGCGCGTATCCGGTTGGCGCTGCGGCAGGGCGAGGCGGCTTGCGCACGCGATCTGTGTCTGGCGATGTTGGCGGGCCCTGCCGCACGGCAGGTGTGGCCTTATCTGGGCACAGCGTGGCGGTTGCTTGATGATCCCCTGGCCGAATGGCTTGAAGGTGATCGGGGCTTCGTGCGCGCGTATGATGTTGGCCTGTCGCACGCCGAATTAGCCGAATTGACCGATGTCTTGCGCGGCTTGCATGCGGCGCAGGCACCTTATGCCGAACAGACCGTGCGTCTTGGTACCCAGACCGACCGTTCGGTGCTGCTGCGACACGAGCCGATCCTTGCACGCGCGCGGATCGCTCTGATGGAGGTTGTGCAGACCCACGTTGCAAGTCTGCCCGAGCATGACCCCCGGCACCCGCTGCTATCTGCGCCTCGTGAGCACCTGATCGTGGCGGGCAGTTGGTCGGTGCGATTGGGACCGGGCGGGTTCAACGTCAACCACAGCCATCCGCAGGGTTGGCTGTCGTCAGCATTTTACGTGGCATTGCCCGATGCGGGCGACATGGGACCCGCGCCGGCGGGACATTTCCAGTGGGGAGCGCCGCCCGACGAGTTGGGGGTCAATCTGCCCCCGCGCGGCATGATTGCCCCGGTAGTCGGACAATTGATCCTGTTCCCGTCGCATGTTTGGCATGGCACCGTGCCGATACAGCGCGGTGAGCGGCTGAATATCGCGTTTGATGTGGTCCCGCGTTATGAGTGTTCAGCGCGATAATGCCTGCCGTCCCAATTCGATCGCGCCAACAATGCCCGCATCATCGCCAAGCCCCGGCGTAACGATATAGTTTTCCAGTCCTGCATCGAGCAGGGGATGGCTGACATAGCCATTCAGACGGGCAGCCGTGCGGCGGCGTACGACGTCGATCAGCCCGGGAGCCTTGCTCACCCCGCCGCCAAAGATCAGTCGGTCAGGCATATGCATCAGCACCAGATTGGCCGCCAGATCGGCGATATAGCCGCCAATCAGGTCTAGCTTGTCCGTATCGTCGGCCAGATGATCGAGGCTGGTGCCCCAGCGTTTGAGGATGGCCGGTCCCGCGGCCAGCCCTTCGAGACAATTGCCGTGATAAGGGCACACACCATCAAACGGATCACGCGCCCGATCGTGCGCGGGATGGATATGCCCCATCTCGTAATGCGAAAAACCCATCAAAGAGCGGCCATCACGCAATACGCCAGTGCCGACCCCGGTGCCAATCGTGGTATAGGCCAGTGATCGCGCGCCCTGACCTGCGCCCTGCAACCATTCGCCAAGGGCAGCGCCATTGACATCGGTGTCGACGACAAATGGCGTATCAAACGGATCGAGCAGATCGTGGAACCGTGCGCCTTGCCAGCCTGGCTTGGGCGTCGTGGTGAACGTGCCATAAGCAGGTGAGGCCGGGTCGATGTCAATCGGGCCAAAGCTCGCCACGCCAAACGCTGCGATTGGGCCATGATCAACCTCTGCCGCTCGGAAAAACGCCGTGACTTCGGGAAAGCATTCGGTGGGCGTGCGCGTATCGATCCGTGCCCTTGCCAGGATCGTGCCGTCGACTTGCGCCAGCGCGCAGATGAATTTGGTGCCACCCGCCTCGATTGCACCAATCAACCCGCCTTGCTGGCTTTGCATCGCACATTCCCCTTCAGCCTTGTGCACCATCACTGGCACGGGGAGGAGGGCTCTGCCAAGCAATTAGCCGTTCTATGCAATCGTTTTAATGAATGGTCTTCCCATACAGGCCACCGGCACGGTTGCGCTGCACGAAAGCTGCGTAAATTGCCAC
The DNA here is from genome assembly GCA_903868655.1 of uncultured Sphingomonadales bacterium. GTDB lineage: Bacteria > Pseudomonadota > Alphaproteobacteria > Sphingomonadales > Sphingomonadaceae > Novosphingobium. Next base: position 5,445 of record CAIPWG010000374.1, on the reverse strand, counting down.
GCACAACACGAATACACCTGCCGACAGTTCAACCTCTGTGCGCTGGTCCGGCATGACCAGCATCATGACCAGCACCGCCACAATTCCTGCCGCAGCGGCCAGGCTGACGTAAGGAAACAGCCATACTTTCACTGGCAAGGTTTCGCCCGCGGCTTCAAGTCTGCGACGCAGTTTGATCTGCGACAGGATAATCAACAAATAGACAAACAGGATTGTTGCGCCTGCTGACTGCAGCAGAAAGGCATAGATGCCCTTGCGCGAAATGATTGCAGTGATCACGACCGCAAAGCCAAGCAGCGCCGAGATGAAAATGCCCCGGTCAGGCACCTTGCGGTTGGAAGTCTTGGCAAAGGATGCCGGCCCATCGCCACGCTGACCCATCTCGTAGAGCATGCGTGACGTCACATAGATCGCCGAATTGAGGCAAGACACGATCGCGGTGAACACCACGGCGGTAATCACGGTTTCGGCATAAGGCACATGCACCACACGCAGTGCGGCGATGAAGGGCGAAGACCCCTCGATTGCCGAACCCCACGGCAGGATTGCGAGGATCACCGCGATCGAGCCAATGTAGAAAAACATGATGCGCAGCGCCACCGTGCGCGCAGATCGCACGACATTGGTTGCCGGGTCTTCGGTTTCGACCGCAGCAATCGTTGCCACTTCGCTGCCCATCATCGAAAAAATGACGGTGGGTACAGCCAGAAAGATTGCGCCGAAACCATTGGGGACAATCCCGCCATGCGATGCGATCTGACCAGCCAGGGCAGCCGGTCCGGGACCAAAGCCGAAGATATAACCCAGTCCCAGCGTGATAAATCCAATGATGGTTACCACTTTGAAACTGGCGAACCACAGTTCGAATTCGCCATAGGCCTTAACCGACAGCAGATTGACCCCGGTCATCACCACGATCAGCAGTGCAGCCAATATCCACGCCGGCACAGCGACCAGCGTGGCCAGCATGTCGGCCCCGGCCAGCGCTTCAAACGCGATCGTTGTCACCCAGAAATAATAATAGAGCCAGGCGTTGGTGAACCCGGCCCAGGGCCCGAGCCCGAGCGAGGTGTAACCGGTAAACGACCCGACCCCGGGGCGCGCCATGGCCATTTCACCCAGCATTCGCATGATCACGAACACAAGCAGTCCGCAGAGAAAATACGTCGCGAGCACGGCCGGGCCCGCAATATGGATCGCGGTGCTCGATCCTACAAAAATCCCGGCGCCAATAATGCCGCCGATCGAAATCATCGTCACATGACGCGGTTTGAGCGAGTGCGCGAGCGTTGCGTCGTGTGACATGCGTTTTGGTAAACCCCCACCAGCCAGCCAGATTATTTGCTGGCCGTCTTCTTGTGTTGCGCTTCGTAGCCCTGACGTTGCTGATCGATCAAGTAGGCGTGGATCGCGTCGACATCATCCTTGGTGACAAGGTCGTTGAGCGGAGCCATCCCAAGCTGCGCCAAAGTGCCTTTCAGCACGACGTCGTTGAACATCTCGTGGATTTCGGTTGGCAGGCGCGACAGGTCAGGCGCGACACCCGGGCCAAAACCGTGGCAACGCGAGCAATATTCGGTGAACTTTTCCTCACCATGGGCGATCATCGCCGCGGTCGCGGTGAACTTTGGCGGTTCGGGATAATCGAACGGGTTGACCCGCTTGTCCGGTGGGGGAACTGCGCCGCCACCCAGCTTGAATACCAGAATACGATTGGTGTTCTGGTTCAGGTATGCGGCGCTGGAGGGCGGGATCGGGAAACTGATGCCGGACCCGCCGTAACCGGTCTGTACCGCGACATATTGCACGCCCTTGACCTTGTACGTCATCGGGGCGGCCATGATGTGGCTGCCGGTCTGGATCGACTTGATCGGTTGGCCGGTGGTGGCGTTGTAGATCCACAGCGTGCCATCGCCACGCCCCTGCACCACGATGTTGCCCGCAGTCGACAACACGCCGCCGTCATAGCCGCGGTTGCCTTCGGATGTGACGTGTTGCCACACCACTTTGCGCGTGACCGGGTCCCAGGCTTTCAGGATTTCACGAACCAGCTTGGTGCCGGGGCGCTCCTTCTGCAACTCGGACTTTTCCGGCAGTGCCCCAAACAACCGTTTCATGCCTGCGGTGTCGTAAGTTTCGTCGGGGATAATGCCATCCGCGTTGAAGAACCCTTCAAGATGGCTAAGCGCACCGCCATTGCCTGCCATGTTGAAAATCACATTGGGCACATCGAGCGAGGGGATATAGACCAGCCCGGTGCGCGGGCTGAAAGACATCGGGTTCCACGTGTGGCCACCGGCCCACGAAGGATACACATTCTTTGCCTTGTGCGAATAGTCGGCCACTTCGGTGAATTGCGGACGTCCGGTCGCCAGATCGACTCCCTTTGCCCAGTTCACATACGTAAACGCATCGGCAGCCAGCAATTTGCCGCTTTTCAGGTCGAGCGTGTAGTAAAAACCGTTTTTCGAAGCCTGCATGACCACGCGACGGGTTTCGCCGCCGAATGGCAAATTGGCAAAAATGAATTTCTGCACCGCGTCATAGTCCCAGGAATCGCCCGGGGTTTCCTGATAATACCAGTTCATTCGACCATTCTTGGCGCTGACTGCGACGATCGATGCATTGAACAAGTCATCGTGGCGTTCACTGCCCGTCTTTACCCGCAAATAGGGTGAGGCATTGGCTGTTCCGAACACGATCTGATCAGTCTGCGGGTCATAGGACAGGCCGTCCCACACCGCACCGCCGTTTTGATATTTACCATCGCGATTGGGCCCCCAGGACTTTGCCGCAAGTGCCAGTTCGGGGTGTTCAAATGGCTGATCGGGGGCAGGGGGCACCGTGAAAAAGCGCCATTTGAACGCGCCTGTCTTGATGTCCCATGCCGAAATATAACCGCGCGACGATCCATCGCCGAGATCCGAACCCGAATTGCCGATTACCACTGCGTCGCTGGTCAAGACCACCGCGCCGGTGGAGGCATAGGCCTGCTTGCGGTTGATGATGGTGTCAGCGGTCCATTTTTCCGCGCCGGTCTTGGCGTCGAGCGCATGGAGGCGCCCATCTTCTGATGCCACGAATACCGCGCCATCGCGATAGGCTACCCCGCGATTGACCGTGTCGCAGCACGCATTGCGTGCCGACATCGGATCAACCCCGGGATCGAACTGCCACAGCAATTTGCCTGTAGTCGCGTCGAGCGCATAGACGATACCCCAGACGCCCGACGTATACATGACCCCGTCGATCACCAGCGGCGTGGCTTCCTGTCCGCGTTCGGTGCCCATTTCATAAGCCCAGGCAAGCCCGAGTTGCCCGGCATTGCTGTCGTTGATGTCGGTCAACGCTGAAAACCAAGTCCCGGCCTGATCACCCCCGACATACGGCCATTGTTCTGCCGCGACGGGATAAGGCACTGCCGACAAGTCGGACATGCCTGCGTGCAAGGCAGAGCTGGGAAGGATCATTGCGTTGCACAGCGCAAGGACGGAGACGAGGCCGAGCGAGGCCCTGCGAAGATTCGAATAAGACATTTGCAAGAAACTCTGTCGGAATGCGCGCGAAGGCAAGCGCCTATCGCGGGCATTAGCCATCGTTATAGTCAAACCGCATGCGTCGCGCTTTGTTATCGGCCCCGATGCGCCTCCTTTAACCACGCAGATCCGTTCTCATGCCGCGGATGATTTGCTGCCGGGTTTGCGGGCTCGGCCTTTTGTTACAAGATAAATAATCGCAAACATCAGTCAAAATTATGGTCTCGAGTCTGCCTGGATTTGATCAAGGCATTGATTGAATGTAATATAATTATAAATCTCGGTGTTTCAGGATCGTTTTCCGCGCCGGTGTCGGGTGGCGGATATGCTTGCCCGATAGGGCAGTTTTTGGCACTCTTCGCGATCAAGGGGATACACGTCTTGCCAAAGCCATCAAAAACGGTCGGCAGGACTTTTTTAGGGGATTTGTCCATGACCAGCACGATGCATTCACGGGCCGCGCGATTTGCGTTGGCTTCCCGTCGCACGACTTTGGTACGCCTGTTTGCGGGGGTCGCGCTGGCCGGGATCGCGCCGGGTGTTGCATGGGCGCAAGCTGCGCCGCCGCCGGCCGATGCTGTTGCGGCACAAGCCAATCCCGATATCGTCGTCACTGCGCAGCGGCGCGAGCAAAAGCTGAAAGATGTCGGCATTGCAATCACGGTGCTCGACAAGGAAACGATCAAAAACCTCAATATCACCAATGCGACCGATATCGTGCGCGCCATCCCCAATTTGCGCTTCAACGCTTACGCTTCATCGCAAGTCGTGTTCAACATGCGCGGGATCGCGCAAAACGATTATGGTGACGAGCAGGAACCGCCGGTCGCGGTCTATCAGGACGACAGTTACGCCTCGTCGATGGCCACGGCCGGTTTTCCGATTTTCGACCTTGCTCGGACTGAAGCGCTGCGCGGACCGCAGGGCACATTGTTTGGCCGCAATGCCACCGGCGGCGCGGTGCAATTCATTTCGACCCAACCGCGCGACAACACCGAAGGGTATATCTCGGCGACATACGGTAGCTTCAACCAGACAACGCTCGAAGGCGCGCTCCAGGGTCAGATCGCCAAGGATCTGGACGTGCGGATCGCCGGCATCGTCGACAAGGATGATGGGTACATCAAAGATATCCTGCCCGGACAGCCCAACCGTGGTGCCAACAACCACTGGGCACTCCGCGGTATTTTCAAATGGACGCCGTCATCGGATTTCAGCGCCAAGCTGACCCTGCGCTATACCGAGGCCGATCACGAGCGGCAGGCAGCGATGTATTCGTTGTCGCCATCGTGTCCCAATGCCAATTTCCAGGGCGAAAATCTGCCCGCCAATCAGGTTTGCAGCTATTGGAGCGCCTACAACGGCAACACCCCGGGTGCGATGGCGACGGGCTACTATAACAAGGCAGTCATTGCTGTGCAGGGTGGCGACCCCTGGTCGATTGCGGCCACCGGCAATCCGGGGGTCGAGCGCCAGTTTTTCGGGGCGACATACCGGATGGACGCAAAGCTCGGCGCGTTTGATGTGACGTCGATCACGGATTATCAGTACGTCAACAAGTTCTACAACGAAATGGGCGATAGCCAGCCCGAATTTCCTTATGTTCAGGGCGCGAGCTATACCCCGGGTCCATGCCCAGGTCTGACTTCGGTTACGTGTTATGCCCCGGGTACGATTTTTTCCCAGAAAGACCGGACCAATCAGGTGTCCGAAGAGCTTCGCGCGGCTGCCACCTTTGGCAAAAATTATCTGGTGGCCGGCGCCTATGCCATGTCGATCGAAAGCCACTTTGGCGCACAATATGCAACGCCGTTCGATCAGTATGATCCAAAAGTGGAGTTCTATCAGAAGACCTCAAGCTTTGCGTTCTTTGCACAAGACGAATACAAATTCGATGATCAGTGGAAAT
>CAIPWG010000373.1 GCA_903868655.1 uncultured Sphingomonadales bacterium | reverse complement strand
TATCGTCAGATGTCGTTGCTGCTGCGTCGTCCTCCGGGCCGCGAAGCCTACCCCGGCGACGTGTTCTACCTGCACAGCCGTCTGCTTGAACGTGCGGCGAAGATGAATGACGACAACGGCGCCGGTTCGTTGACCGCGTTGCCGATCATCGAAACCCAGGCTGGCGACGTTTCGGCCTACATTCCGACCAACGTGATTTCGATCACCGATGGCCAGATCTTCCTTGAAACCGGCTTGTTCTTCCAGGGGATCCGCCCGGCCATCAACGTCGGCCTTTCGGTCAGCCGCGTCGGCTCCGCCGCGCAGACCAAGGCGATGAAGAAGGTTTCGGGTTCGATCAAACTGGAACTGGCGCAGTACCGCGAAATGGCGGCGTTTGCCCAATTCGGTTCGGATCTGGATGCGTCGACGCAGAAGCTGCTCAACCGCGGTTCACGTCTGACCGAACTGCTCAAGCAACCGCAGTTTTCGCCGCTCTCGTTCGAAGAACAGACCGTGGTGATCTTTGCCGGTACCAACGGTTATCTCGACACGGTTCCGGTCAAGGATGTCGTGGAATACGAAGCCGAATTGCTGAGCTTCCTTCACGCCAACCATGAAGACGTGTTGACCGAGATCCGCAACACCAAGGATCTGGGTGATGCGGTCAAGGCCAAAGTCAAGGCCGCGCTCGATACGTTTGCCAAGCAGTTTGCCTGATCGCACGTGCCGGCCCCTTGCAAGGGGCCGGCAACGGCATGGATGGCATGTCGGATTTTACAGGGAGCCGATAAGTGGCCTCGCTCAAGGAACTTAAAGGTCGGATCAACTCGGTCAAATCGACCCAGAAGATCACTAAGGCCAAGCAGATGGTCGCCGCAGCCAAACTGCGCAAGGCGCAGGCCTCGGCCGAAGCCGCGCGACCTTATGCTCTGCGTCTGGCCAGCGTGGTCGGCAGTCTCGCCAGCCGTGTAACGCTGAGCGAGAGCTCGCCGCGTCTGCTTGCCGGCAACGGCAAGGATCAGGTGCACCTGCTGGTTGTCGCCAATTCCGATCGCGGGCTGTGCGGTGCGTTCAACGCCAACATCGTGAAGGCCGCGAAGCAGAAAGCGCGCGAACTCACCGAACAGGGCAAGACCGTGCTGTTCTACCTGGTGGGTCGCAAGGGTCGCGCGCCGATCCGGCGTGATTACCCGAAGGCTGTGCTGGGCATGTTCGACACCACTGGCGTGCGTGAACCGGGTTATGCCGAAGCCGAAGCCATCGCTGCCGAAGTTCTTGCCCTGTACGACGCCGGAAAGTTTGACATCGCGCACTTGTTCTATGGCAAGTTCAAAAGCGCGCTGGTGCAGGAACCAACCGAGCAACAGATCGTGCCCGTACCGACCCCCACTGTGGCAATCAGCGATGGCGCTGTGGTGGAATACGAGCCTGACGAGGAAACAATCCTCGCCGAATTGTTGCCGCGCTACATGCGAAACCAGATCTTCGGCGCGCTGTTGGAAAACGTGGCGAGCGAACAAGGCGCCTCGATGACCGCGATGGATAACGCAACGCGCAACGCGGGCGAACTGATCAAGAAGCTGACCATCCAGTACAACCGCAGCCGCCAGGCCGCGATCACCACCGAATTGATCGAGATTATCGCTGGCGCGGAAGCGCTGTAGCGTCACCCAAATGTTGGGCGCGAAAACGCTCTGACGATCTGATTAGAACGCAAGGAAACATCCATGGCCACCGTGCTCTCCTCTACCGGCAAGATTGCCCAAGTCATCGGCGCCGTCGTTGACGTGGCGTTCGACGGCGAATTGCCCGCGATCCTGACCGCACTTGAAACCGACAACAACGGCAACCGCCTCGTGCTCGAAGTCGCTCAGCACCTGGGTGAAGGCACTGTGCGCACGATTGCGATGGATTCGACCGACGGTCTGACCCGTGGCCAGTCCGTGACGAGCACCGGCGCACAGATCACTGTGCCGGTGGGTCCCAAGACGCTCGGTCGCATTCTCAACGTCATCGGCGAACCGATCGACGACAACGGCCCGGTTGGTTCGGACATGTTCGCGCCGATCCACGCCAAGGCCCCGGAATTCATCGACCAGTCGACCGAATCAGCCATTCTGGTGACCGGGATCAAGGTCATCGATTTGCTCGCGCCTTATGCTCGCGGCGGCAAGATCGGCCTGTTCGGCGGCGCCGGCGTGGGCAAGACGGTGCTGATCCAGGAACTGATCAACAACATCGCCAAAGGCCATGGTGGCGTGTCGGTGTTTGCCGGCGTGGGTGAACGCACCCGCGAAGGCAACGATCTTTATCACGAATTCCTCGACGCCGGGGTTATCGCCAAGGATGCCGAAGGCAATGCCACCTCGGAAGGGTCCAAAGTGGCGCTGGTATTCGGCCAGATGAACGAGCCGCCGGGTGCGCGCGCACGCGTCGCGCTGTCGGGTTTGACAATGGCGGAATATTTCCGCGATGTCGAAGGCCAGGATGTGCTGTTCTTTGTCGACAACATTTTCCGCTTTACCCAGGCAGGCTCGGAAGTGTCGGCACTGTTGGGCCGTATTCCTTCGGCTGTGGGCTATCAGCCGACGCTGGCGACCGACATGGGCCAGTTGCAGGAACGCATCACGTCGACCACAAAGGGTTCGATCACATCGGTTCAGGCCATCTACGTGCCTGCCGATGACTTGACCGACCCGGCGCCGGCCGCATCGTTTGCCCACCTTGACGCGACAACCACGCTCAACCGCGCGATTTCGGAACTCGGCATCTATCCCGCTGTTGACCCGCTCGACTCGACCAGCCGCGTGCTGGAACCACGCATCGTGGGTGATGAGCACTACTCGACTGCGCGTCGCGTTCAGGAAACGCTGCAAAAGTACAAGTCGTTGCAGGACATCATCGCCATTCTCGGGATGGACGAGCTGTCTGAAGAGGACAAGCTGACCGTTGCACGTGCACGCAAGATCCAGCGGTTGTTGAGCCAGCCGTTCCACGTGGCCGAAGTGTTCACCGGTATCCCCGGCAAGTTCGTCCAGCTGGAAGACACCGTGAAATCGTTCAAAGCAGTGGTCGACGGTGAATACGACCACTTGCCTGAAGCCGCGTTCTATATGGTCGGCGGCATCGAAGAAGCGATCGAAAAAGCCAAGAAGCTGGCTGCTGAAGCCTGACAGGTCTTGTCCCGCCCCTCAACGGGGGCGGGCACAACCGGGAATTGAACATGTCGTTGCTTTTTGAACTCGTAACACCGGCCCGGCTGGTTTTGTCAGAAGACGTTTATCAGGTTGTCGTTCCGGGCACCGAAGGCGAATTCGGCGTGCTGGAAGGCCACGCACCGTTCACGGCAACGGTCAAGGACGGCGTGATCCGCGTTTGGCGCACGGCTGGCGCCACCCCTGAGGAATTCACGGTAAAAGGCGGCTTCGCCGAAGTCAGTGCCAAGGGCCTGACCGTATTGGCCGAACACGTCGGCTGAACCGGCGATACCGTAAAATTCAATAAGGGCGGCCCGCAAGAGCCGCCCTTTGTTGTTTTGAGAAGCCCTTTTCGCAACAAGAGTGGCGTATGTCGGGGCGCCTATGCGATCCCCGTCGCACGGACAATCAATGCACCAACGGCCGCTCCGGTTAGCGGGGCGAGGACGGGCACCCACGCATAGCCCCAGTCTGATCCGCGTTTGCCAGGGATCGGCAACAGCGCATGGGCCATACGCGGCCCCAGATCACGTGCTGGATTGATCGCATAGCCGGTCTGGCCGCCTAGCGAGAGGCCGATCGCCCAGACCAGAATGCCCCAGAAAAATGGCCCCATCCCGGGCGCCAGTCCCGCAGTGGCAAAGCCCTTTGATGCCAGCGCCATGCCGACCACGATCAGCACGACCGTGCCGATCACTTCGCTCAGCGCGTTTTGCAGTGGAGCGCGGATGGCCGGCTGGGTGCAAAACACCGCCAGTTTGCTGTCAGGATCGCTGCCGCGCCAATGCGGCAGATAGACCAGCCACACCAACACGCCAGACAGCAACGCGCCGGCCAGTTGCGCAGCGATGAACGGCACGACCTGGCTGTAATTGCCCGAGACAATTGCGCTCGCCACCGTCACCGCGGGATTGAGATGAGCCACGCCACCGACCCCGAGGCTGGTGACGATGCCGCAAAATACCGCAAAGCCCCAACCGGTCGCGATCACCATCCAACCGCTGTCTTTGCCCTTGGAGCGATCAAGTACAACGTTGGCCACCACGCCATTGCCAAACAGCAACAGCATCATCGTGCCCAGAAATTCACCAAAAACCGGCCCGTGCATCGCACTCCTCCCCAACCGTGTCCGCCGTTATTCGGCTGAATTGACGCCAACAAAGCCTGTGCAGGCTTTCATTGCAAGCAGTGATCTATCGTCATCCAGTCGTCACAATTTGGCGACATGGACAATGCAGAGCGTATCCCGTTCCGCGCGATCACGAGACAGGACCCAATGCGGCAGATCGATATTCTGGTGACCGGCCCGCTAAGCGGTGGCAATGACAGTTTTGCCCACGGTGATTTGCGTGTTGTGTTTCACAAGTGGCTCGGCGATGCGCCGCTTCCGCTGCTGGATGGCAAGCCCTGGGCGTTCGTCGATTGGGTCCTGCCCGATTTGTCGGGCTTGGAACTATGCCGTCGCTTGCGCCACAATCCGCAGACCGAAGCCGCTCATGTGACAATGGTTCTTGAAGATGACGAGGCCGAGACCAAACGTCGTGCATTACGCGCCGGTGCCGACGATTATCTGATCGGGCCGATTGATCGCTCAACCGTGCTCGACCGGGTGCTGTCGTTGCAACTGGGCGATACCGATCTGCCCACACGCACGCTCAAACTGGGTGATCTGTCGCTCGACTTGTCGGCGTTGCAGGCGCGCTGGAAAGACACCTGCCTGTCCTTGATGCCGAATGAATTGCGTCTGTTGCGCTATCTTATGGAACAGCCGGGTCAGGTCTTTTCGCGCGCGCAGCTGATTGCCGCACTGGGCAAGCAAGGCGCGCCGATCGATGAACGCACGGTGGATGCCTGGGTCAGCCGGTTGCGCCGCGCGCTGCGCGATGTCGGTGCAGGCTATCCCTTGCGCACGGTGCGTTCGCTCGGCTACGTGCTCGACAGGCCGTAACCTGAAAGTGCACAGTGACGTCATCGCCAAAGCGGATCACGCTGGTCCTGCCCTACTATAACGAAGCTGCGTACATTACGCCTACGCTTGAAGCGATCGCCGCGCAGGATACGCGTGATTTTCGACTGATCATCGTCAACAACCGTTCGAACGACGCCTCTCCCGCCATGGTCGAGACTTTCTTGTCAGCCAGCGATATCGATTATCAGCACGTAGAAGAAGACACCCCCGGTGTAGTACCTGCGCT
>CAIPWG010000372.1 GCA_903868655.1 uncultured Sphingomonadales bacterium | reverse complement strand
CTCCAGGACGTGGGACCGCACGTCGAGGTCGGCGCGCACCTTGACGAGGATCAGCTGGCGCTGCACGGAGGCGGCCGGCTCGAGCTCGACGATCTTGAGCACCTCGACCAGCTTGTTGAGCTGCTTGGTCACCTGCTCCAGCGGGAAGTCGTCGACGCTGACCACGATCGTCATGCGCGACACATCCGGCTGCTCGGTGGTGCCCACGGCGAGCGACTCGATGTTGAAGCCGCGCCGCGAGATCAGGCCCGCGATGCGCGCCAGTCGGAACGGCGCGCGCGCAATCTGCTCGGCCTTTCCACCGACGCCGAACGCGAAGCCATCATCGATGCGCACCGCCGATTGATCACCCGGGTCCATCCCGACCGCGGCGGCAGCAACGAAGCCGTGCATGAAGCCAACGACGCGCGCGATCTGCTGCTCGAACGGCTTGGCGCGCGCAACCGTGACTGATGCGCCCGAGTTCGAAAACCATCGGTTTGATCCCAGCCTGCTCCGCAAATACGATATGCGCGGGGTGTGGGGCGAAACACTCGATACCCGCGATGCGTGGAGCCTGGGCAGAAGCTTTGCCGCGGTCGTGCGGCGATCGGGGGGGCATCGGGTTGCCGTTGGCTACGACGGACGGCTCAGCTCACCGGCGCTGGAGGCAGCACTTGTCGAGGGCCTGTGCGAGGGCGGGGTTGGCGTGCGGCGCATTGGCCTGTCGCCCACCCCCTTGCTCTATTACGCCGTCGCCTCAGCCCAGGATGTGCACGGCGGCATAGAGGTAACCGGCAGCCATAATCCCAAACACCACAACGGCTTCAAGCTGGATCTTGGAGGCCATCCGTTCTTTGGCGAAGACATAGTTGAATTGGGGCGGCTCGCCGCGGCGGGCGACTGGGGTCACGATCTCGATCGCGGACAGATCGAGGATGTCGATGTGTCGGAGGCCTATCTCGACCGCATCCTTCGCGCGCTCGACGGTATTGATCCCGCCCTGCTCGCTGGCCTGCGCATTGGCTGGGACACCGGCAACGGCGCTGCCGGCCCCTTGATCGAGCGGCTGGTCGCCCGCTTGCCGGGGCACCACGTGCTGTTTTTTACGGCTGTTGACGGCCATTTTCCGCACCACCATCCTGATCCGACAGAGGCCGCCAACCTTCACGATCTGATCGCGGCTGTCGCTGCGCGAACGATCGATTTCGGTTTTGCTTTTGATGGCGACGGCGATCGGCTGGGGGTGGTCGATGGGCATGGAAGGATTCTGTGGGGGGATCAGATTCTGCTGATCCTTTGCCAGGATCTGCTGACGCGACATCCTGGCGCGCGGATCATGGCCGATGTGAAGTGCAGCCAGGTGCTGTTCGATGCGATCGCAGCACAAGGCGGCACGGCGCTGATGGCACCAACCGGTCATTCGCTGATCAAATCCGGAATGAAGCAAACAGGCGCGGTGCTGGCCGGCGAAATGACCGGGCACTTGTTTTTTGCTGATGACTATTACGGCTATGATGACGCGCTTTATGGCGCGTTGCGGCTCTTGGCGGCTTGTGCGCGGGAAGGCAAATCACTGACCGAATTGCGCGATGCCATGCCCGAAACCCATGTCACCCCGGATATCCGGTTTGCCACACCCGGCCAAGACCCGGCCAGCTTGGTCTCCGCCATCGCTGAGGCGCTGCACCAGGATCATGTGGTGTTCAGTGCGGTTGATGGTGCACGGGTAACAACATCCGACGGCTGGTGGTTGCTGCGCGCTTCGCATACCCAAGCGATATTGACCGCGCGCGCCGAAAGCCGGACCGCCAGCGGCCTGGTCCGGCTGCTGGCCGATCTTGATCTGCGGCTTGCACAGATCGGAGTGCGCCGTACCTGACATTGCGGGCCGTGCCAGAAGCGCCGCGATGGTCTACGAGGCCTGTCATGGACAGCGCCAACCTCCCCCCAGAACTGGTTGCATGGTTTACCGCGCGCGGTTGGGCTTTGCGCGGGCACCAGACCGAGATGCTGGCGGCAGCATCGCAAGGACACCATGCCTTGCTCGTGGCCGACACTGGAGCGGGCAAGACGCTGGCCGGGTTTCTTCCCACCCTTGCCGCATTTGCTCCATCGCGCTTGGCGGGGCAGCCCGTGCCGGATGGCTTGCACACGCTGTACGTCTCACCATTGAAAGCGCTGGCGCACGATGTGAAACGCAATCTGCTTACCCCGGTGGCAGAGATCGGTCTGGGCATCCGGATCGAAACCCGCAGCGGCGATACCCCCAGCGATCGCAAGGCGCGGCAACGCGCCAAACCGCCGCATATTCTGCTCACGACGCCCGAATCGCTGTCGCTGCTGCTCAGCTATCCCGAAAGCGCGGAGCTCTTTGCCGGCCTCCAGCGTGTCATCGTCGACGAAGTGCACGCGTTCGCCACCTCCAAGCGGGGTGATCTGCTCGCGCTGGCGCTCGCACGGCTGCAAGCGCTCAGCCCGGCCATGCGCCGCGTGGCCTTGTCTGCGACTTTGGGCGATCCCGAAAGCTATCGCGCCTGGCTGGCCCCCTGGGGTGATATCGACAGTGTCGCGCTGGTTCATGGTGATACCGGGGCACCGCCGGAAGTCGAGATCCTTGAACCCATCGACGCGCGTGTACCCTGGGGCGGGCACGCCGGCACTTGGGCCGTGCCCCAAGTCTACGATCTCATCCGGCGCCACCGCACCACGCTGATTTTCACCAACACGCGGTTCCTCGCCGAGTATCTGTTTCAGCGCTTGTGGGATGCCAACGATGATACCTTGCCGATCGGCATCCACCATGGATCGCTAAGCCGTGAGGCGCGTGCCAAAGTCGAAGAGGCCATGGCACAGGGCCGCTTGCGCGCACTCGTCTGCACCGCCAGTCTCGATCTCGGCGTCGACTGGGGCGACATTGATCTGGTTGTTCAGATGGGCGCGCCCAAGGGATCATCACGGCTGTTGCAACGGATCGGGCGCGCGAACCATCGGCTCGACAGCCCAAGCCGCGCGGTGCTGGTGCCCGGAAACCGCTTTGAATTCCTTGAAGCGCTGGCCGCGCGTGATGCGGTGCATGCAGGGCAACGCGATGGTGACGAATTTCGTCCTGGAGCGCTCGACGTGCTGGCGCAACATGTCATGGCCTGTGCATGCGCCGGACCATTCGATGAAGCCGCGCTGCTTGGCGAGGTGCGTTCGTCGCTGGCTTATGCCTGGATCGATACCGAAATCTGGCGCCGCGTGCTCGAATTCGTGGCGAACGGTGGATACGCTTTGCGCGCTTATGACCGGTTCCGCCGGATCGTCCGCCAACCCGACGGCCAATGGCGGCTGGCACATCCCGAAATCGCCGCACGGCACCGGTTTAACGCCGGCATCATCATCGATTCGGACATGCTCGAAGTGCGCTTCCGCAACGGCCGCTCACTCGGCAAAGTCGAAGAAGATTTCGGGGCGCAACTTGCGCCGGGCGACACTTTCCGGTTTGCCGGGATGGATCTCGAGGTTGAAGGCTTGCGCGACAACGCAGTGATTGTCCAAGCCGCGCGCAAATCGGGCCAAATTCCGAGTTACATGGGCGCACGTCTGCCTTTGACGACGCATCTGGCCACGCGGGTGCAGGCCTTGTTGGCCGATCGCACTCGGTGGGGGCAGATGCCCGACGACGTGCGGGAGTGGCTGGAGATGCAGGACTGGCGCAGCCAGTTGCCCGGACCGGGCGCGCTCCTCGTGGAAAGCTTTCCGCATGCGGGCCGTGCCTATACCGTATTCTATACTTTCGCCGGGTGGACCGCGAACCAATCGCTCGGGATGTTGATCACACGCCGCATGGAAAGTGCGGGCCTGTCGCCGATGGGCTTTGTTGCCAACGACTATGCCTAGATCGGAAGAGCACACGTCTG
>CAIPWG010000371.1 GCA_903868655.1 uncultured Sphingomonadales bacterium | reverse complement strand
TGTCTGAATTTTTCATTCAGACATAGCTATGTTTGTCACCGCACAAATATCCCAATTCGAACAACAAGCGCCTAATCATGGGAATGTATGAAATGATAGTATCAGCCATACGAAATTAACCAATTACTTTAGATATAATCGTCAGAAAACACGACTTTGATGAAATCTGTCAAGATGGATTGTTAACTGGCCCACTTTGCGTCTCCCGCACTGGTAAGGGTTCGTGCGTGGCCGATCGGATCGTGGTGGCGATGCAACGGACATTCCCTATGCAGGGCATGTTTTGCAGGCTACTTGATCGCCATGAAGACACTCCTTTGGGATGAGCCCGCGACGCTGATCGATCTTGACGGCCGGACGCCAGTTATCGGCACAATCCGTGAATGCGTGATGCATTTCGCCATTTTCAAACCGTTTGCCAAAGAACAGGCACGCATCCTGTTGACCAGGCCCGTGTTTCGCGAAGGACGCAAAACGCGCACGTGGATACTCAATCCCGATGAAATTGCGCTGCTGGCAATCCGCCTCCAATCCGAGACGGATCAGCCAAGCGTTACGTAAATTTCAGCTTCGATCAGCCAGCGCGTGCCGATCTGGCGCCATTTGGCGCTGTAAATGCCGCTGGCGAGTGTGTCTCCGGTTTGTTCGCTGATCCCGCGCCAGTGGCCCTGTTCATGCGCGATCGGTTCGACTTGCGACACGGTGATCATGACGGGCTTGCGACTGTAGACCGTTCGGCCAGAGGCTGCGAATTCGCGTTTCCATACGAGCAATTGCGCTTTGCGTCCGGCAATTATCGCGCTGTCCGTGCCAGTCAACAGCGTGGCATCGGGCGCCAGCACCGTGGCAATGCCTTCCAGATCGAAAGCAGCCAGCGCCTGGTTGAAATTATCGCGTGCGAGCCGGATCGCCAGTTCGGACGAGGCGCTCATTCCAACAGTTTAACGTGCTGCAAACAGGAACCGACCCGGGCCCAGATGTTCGAGCACCGTCGTGATTTCGTTCAGGCCGACGGCAAAGCAGCCCTGGCTGCGGCCAATCCGCCCATACTGGCTGATGAACGCATCATCGACGTAGCCCGCAGCATGGATGACGATGCCGCGCACTTCGGCTTTGTCATTTTCAGGATCAAGGCCGACCACGCGACGCGATCGTCCGTGGTGGCCGAAATAGGTATCGCCAATGACGAAACTGCCATTGCACGAGGCTTCCGAACCGACCCGATTCGAAAACCGCTCTGCCCAGCCAATATTTTCGGGATCGGAGCCCCGTCCATGCGCGACCAGGTGGCTCGAGAGCACGCGGCCTGCCGAAACATCGACGATATGCAACCGCGGCGAGCGCGAGGGTGCGGAAAAATCGACCAGGCCGATAATGCTGGGGTCGGCAATGCGCGCAAGGTGCATGTCGCGTGCCGCCAAGGCGCGTGGTAACAGGGCCGGTGCAAGATCACCTGTGCGCGCGTCGGGCAGCGGCGTTTCGGGCGGCAGAAAGCGACCGAGCCGCGACCGATCGGTCGCGTCGGGCAGAGCTGCGGCAAAGCCGCCGCTTGGCAACAGGGCGGAAGCTGCGGTTCCGGCAATGGCGCCGAGGAACCGGCGTCTGCCGGATATCATCGTGCAAAACCCCGTGGTCAACTTGTCTGAGGCGCGTATCGCACCCCAGTTGAGCAGCGCGGCTACCATCGCG
>CAIPWG010000370.1 GCA_903868655.1 uncultured Sphingomonadales bacterium | reverse complement strand
CCCGGGCCCGCGTCGCGTCGCTGCTGCGGGATCGGGCTTCCCGAAATTGCCCGACAGATTGAGTGAAGTGCGCAGTCTTGAACTGCGTGTCATCGCCAGATCCACAGCGGTTTCGTCAATCGCCAGGATATCGCCTTGCACATCGCGGGTGATGCGCGATGCATAGGCATTCTGCACGGCGGTGGTCAGCAGGGGAAAGGTGCTGGTGGCATTGTCGGAATGGTTGCGGAAATATTCCACCACCCAGGTATCGTTGCCGCCGCCAAAGGGCAGGATCCAGTTGCTGGCAAATTTCAGATCGCGTTGATCTTCGCGCCGCAGCAGGGGGTTTCCACCCGAAATCACCGTGGCCCGCACCGTCTTTCCGCGTACGAAATCAAACACTGACACACCCGGGGTTGCCACCCTGGGAGCGCCCAGATTGGCAAAGCTTGGCGCGACTTCTGTGCCGATATAGCTGGCCGACAAGGCCCATTGTTCGGTCGGTTTCCATGTCAAACCTGCACCAAGATCGCGCAGACTGCCAAAATCGGACAGTTTGTGGGCCTCTGCATTCAGATTGAGCGACAGATCGCCAATCGCTTCGAGAACGTGGTTCTTGCGGCTGGTCAAAGGCAGGTCGAGGCTGAAACCGATTTGCGCATCACCCCGGCGCAAGCGTTGTTCGTTGCTGTCGAGCGAACCGTTGCCAACAAACGAGGACCAGACGAAGCCGGTTTTCAGCGTGAGCCCGACATTGCCCGCGCCGATTTTGAGCGCAGATCCCGACAATGTCACCAGCGTGGTGACGCTGTCTGTGGTCGTTTGGGTCGTTTGCGGCGGTGCTGGCAGCAATTGATCGTTTTCGCCGGTCGCATAGACATGGCTGCCATCGAGTGTCGCCGATAACAGCCACGCCCCCGTCGGACGGTTGAGCCCCAGCCCGACCGAGCCAGTGGTGGTGCGCGATGACGTGAGCAACGGCAGAAGCGGCTCGGTGGACTTGATGCCATTCAGCCCGTCGCTGGCATCGCGTTCGATCAGTCCGTTGATCGTCAGACCCGCGCCGTTGGGCAGCGGTTTGGCAACGGTTGCATTGAGCTGGACGGTCGCGGTGCCCGGCTGAAGCGTGCGAAAATCGGCCGGATTGGGCGATCCCGGCGTGGTCGGCACCTGCTGAATGATGTTGCGCGCAGCTTCGGTCTCTCGTCCTTGCCGATCGTATGTTCCGGTCACATTGAACCGCGCGCCTTTGTCAATCTTCACCACTGTTGTCTCGTTGCGCACATCGGTGAAACCGCCGCGCGCTGGAACGTTCAGCTGCCCTTCGACATTGGTGGCGCGAAACTGATCTTTCAAAATGAAATTGACCACGCGCTGATCGGGGCGAAACCCGAATTTCAGCGCGACTTCTTCGGGCAGAATTTCGACCCGGCGGATCGCTTCTGGCGGAAGGCTGCGGATCTCGCGAAAATTGGACACGCGCATGCCGTTCAGCAGAAAAACCGGCCCGCCACTGCCGCGGCCACGCCCCGTACCGGTCTGGGGCACCAGCGCTGCGACCAGTTCCTGAATCGACGATACGCCATAAGTTGCGATGTCGTCTTCATTCAAAGTCGCAATCGGCGGCTGCTCGACCTCCACCTGGCCTTTGAAACGGTGCGCCACAACCAGGATCTCGCCCTGTTTGTCGAGCCCGCGCGCATCGGCCTTGAGAATCTGCTCGCCATTGACCGACATTTCGCCAGTCGCGTCCGCGTCCGGTGCAACAGGCGGATTTGCAGGTGCGGCTGGCGGTGCCGCTTGTTCTGCTGCCGGCACGGCTTGCGCAAATGCCCTTGCGCCGGACGGTACAACACCGGCGGCGATGACGGGAAACAGCATGACTGCAGCCATGGGGGGCAGGACACGATTCACAGATTATGGG
>CAIPWG010000369.1 GCA_903868655.1 uncultured Sphingomonadales bacterium | reverse complement strand
TTGCGCGCCACGAAAACAACATTGCCGAAACCTCCGATGTGGCCAGCCATCCCAAATTTGCCGGGCGCAAGGCCACCAAGGTGGTCGACGGCGTATCGCAAACCGGTTGGTTCACCGAAGATTTCACGCTCGACGAACTGCGCAGCTTGCGCGCGAAAGAGCGGATGGTGGGCGATGGCTTGCGCGTCGAAAGCCATTCCTACGACGGCATGTTCCGTATTTTGACGCTGGCCGAGATTGGCGATTTCCTTGCTGCGGAATCAGCGGCGCGCGGGCGCGTGGTCGGACTGATACCCGAGATCAAGCATTCGACCTATTTCGCGGGGATTGGCCTGACGATGGAGGACCGGTTCGTCCGGGAATTGACCGCGTCGCGGTATCTGAGCAGTGCGCCGATTATTCTGCAATCATTCGAGGTAAGCAATCTCAAGGCGTTGCGCGGCATTCTTGGCGATATGCCGAATGTTCAGTTCATGCAATTGATCGATGACGATGGTTTGCATCCTGCCGACGTGGTCAAAGCCGGTGGCACGCTGACGTATGGTCAGATGATGACGCCAGAGGGCCTGTCTGCCATCGCGGCCTATGCCGACTGGGTTGCGCCATGGACCCGCCAATTGATCCCGCTGGGCGCAGACGCCGCATTGGGCGAACCCAAGGCGGTGATCGCCGATGCGCATCGGGCGGGGCTGCTGGTGGGGTGTTACACCTTCCGTCCTGAAAACCAGTATCTGGCCGGCAACTTCCGTAACGAAGCAGGCGCCAATGCGCGCAATCCCGAAGGCAGCGTGGCTGAAATCCGTCGCTATATCGGCGAAGGTCTCGACGGGTTTTTCACCGATGATCCTGCGCTGGGTCGACGGGCTGTCGACGCGGCGCCCATGACTTAAGGTATCCGCAAAGGGATTCTTACATTGCGATGATCCAACGTTCTGTTCTGTTCGTGTGCCTAGGCAATATCTGCCGATCTCCCTTGGCCGAAGCGGCGTTGCGTGCCGAAGCTGTCGCGCAGGGCCTGGCGTTGACGATTGATTCGGCTGGCACCAGCGGGGTGCATGCCGGCGAAGGTGCTGATCCGCGCGCGATTGCCGAGGCGAAACGGCATGGCATCGATTTGACAACGCATCGTGCGCGCGCGGTTTCGCATGATGATTTTGTGCATTTTGGTCACATTTACGCGCTTGATCATAAAAACTTGCGCGATCTGCGCGCGATGGCGCCGGGGCGGTCCTCGGCGAAATTGGGTTTGTTGCTCGATACCGTTCCCCTTCGGATAGGGCAGGCGGTGATCGATCCCTATTACGGCGATGCCGATGGCTTTGCGCGTGCCTGGGACGATGTGGCAATTGCGGCGCGGCATATTGTCCATCGGCTGATGGGCTGAATTTTTAGCTGGCCCTGCGCTGCGCGCGGGTTTGCCGGCTGAGTGTACGGGCGCCCGCCTGAAAGTTTTCGCGCAGAAAACGGCTGGCCGCACTGGCTTCGGTGTAACCCAGACGGTGTGCCAGTTCCGACAGATTGGGTTTGCGTTGGTAGGCGAAATAATCGTCGGCAATTCGCCGCCGAACAGCGCCCAGAACATCGGAAAAGGTCATGGCTCGCGCGGCGAGCGCGCGTTGCAATGTGCGCGCGCCGATACCCAGCCCGGCGCAGGCGCGTTCCAGCGTCATGCTACCTCCTGCGAGATGGGCGGTGATGAAGCGTTCCAGCGGGCGCAACACGTCGTCGCTGCGGCTCGCGCGCACTGTTTCCAGCTGGCGCTCGAGATAGGCGGTCAAATGGGCGTTGCCGTTGGGGTTTTCGCGCGTCAGGTCATCCGGCGGCAGTATCAACGCGGTGCGATCGGCGCCAAATACCAGCGGACAGCGAAACACGCTGCGGTGAAACCCCAGCTGATCGGGCGCAGGATGGCTGAATTCGATCCGCAGCGGGTGCCACTGCTGCCCCAGAATCAAACGGATCGTGCGCAATTGCAGGGTCAGCGTGGTTTCGAGATATTGGCTGCCGCCCAACAACGTGGGCACGGTCAGAAACTGTTGCACCGCCACCTCTTCGCCTTCGATCAGCGCAGACGATCCGATCGCCTCGGTTTCAAGATGCAGATAGCGCCCCCCAAGACGTAACAGTTGATCGACCGACGTGCAGTGATCCCACAACAGGCTAAGCGGTCCATAGCCGTGCAGATTGCACCACATGGCAAACCCGACACCCAGATCGCTACGCCGAGAAGCAATGGCAGCAATCTGAAAAATATCGACAATGGCTTGTGCGGAAACAACTTCGCTGGTGCGGGCTTCGGCCAGCACAGCGTTGTGTTCGTCGCTCAGGATCGCATCGAGATCGATCCCGGCGATACGCGCATAGCGTTCGAATTGCTGCAACGAGGCAGTGTGGGCAAGTGGCAACACCATGACTACAGGCGTCATTGGTTAAATATGTGGCGCGATTTGTCAAGATTTTAGCAGGGAATTGACGCAGAGCTTCTCACCGTTTCGCGGCCCTGGTTTGTCCCATCGGCCTTATGCGGACCAGTTCAAGCGTGCGGAACAGCGCGTCCGGAAGGAAGAGGAAACTTCATGAAAGCTATTTGGCGGGCCGGTTCGGCCCTTGCTTCTCTCGCTTGTGTCTATGCGACCCCGGTGCTGGCCGATGCGGCACCCGCCGCTGCCGCTGCCGATCAGGCAAGCCCCGCGCCGCAGGCCGGCTTGCAGGAAATTGTCGTAACGGCGCAGCGTCGTTCGGAAAAATTGCAGAACGTGCCGATCTCGATCACCGCCGCCAATGCCGATGCACTGGCTGCGGCGCGCGTGGAAAACGTGTCGAACATTGGTGCGATTACTCCGAGCGTGACTTTCCGTGTCACCAATATCGCCTCGTCGAGCGCCGATCTGATCATCCGTGGTCTGGGCACCGCCGGGATCAGCCGTTCGTTCGAAGGTTCGGTCGGTGTGTTCATCGATGGTGTCTATCGCACGCGCGCGGCCGCCGCGTTGCAGGATTTCCTCGACATCGACAATTTGCAGGTGCTGCGCGGGGCGCAAGGCACGCTGTTTGGCAAGAACACCACCGCAGGCGCGCTGCTGCTGGCATCGACCAAGCCATCGACCACCGATTTCGGTGGCTCGGTTGATGGCAATTTCGGCAACTACAACACGTATTCGATGCGCGGTTCGGTCAACGTGCCGCTGGCCAGCAACCTGGCCGTGCGTGTGTCGGGACTCGCTTCGGGCACCGATGGGTTCTTCACCGACGTCAACACGGGCAAGCCGGTCGATGGCAACAAGACGCTCGCCGGCAAGGCACAGCTGCTGTGGCAGCCGTCATCGTCGGTCACGGTGCGCCTGATCGGTGATTATTCTGCCGCGCATGGCGCATGCTGCTATGCGACCGAGCGGGTTGTCGCAGGCCCGACCGCGCCGCTGGTCGACGCGCTGACGCTTGGTCTTGGCAACAAACTGCCTTCGGCCGATCCGTCGAAGTTCCAGGTTTCGCTCAACACGCTGGGCTATCAGTCGACCAAGGATGCAGGCGCGACATTGCTGGTCGATGCCGCGGTCGGGGCGGGTACGCTGAAGTCGGTCACCGCTTATCGTCATTTCGACGTGGTCCAGCTGAACGAAGACGCCGACTTCTCGGGCGCCGACATTCTGCCTTACGCCGAAGATTTCCACAGCGTGTTCACATCGCAGGAACTGACGTACAACACCCATGTCACCGCACTGAACGCTGACGTTGTGCTGGGCGCGTTTGCGTCTTCGGAAAAGCTCAAGTCAGGCCGTTCACTGTACAATGGCCTCGAAGCCCAGACGTATTGGGACCGGGTGCTCTATGGCGCGGCGGGTCTGCCGTTCGGTACGGCTGAAGCATCGCCTGGCCTGCTCGACTCCGAAGCCATGCATGGCACGACTGACTCGTATGCCGTGTTCGGCCACGGTGATTTCAAAGTCACCGACAAGTTCAGCGTGATTGCGGGTCTGCGTTATTCGATCGAACACAAGACCGGTTCGTTCGCATATACCCACTTTGACGCCAATCCCACGTCATGGGCAACACTGCTTAATCTCGGTCCGGCACCGGCTTATAGCCAGGGCCACACCGACAAGGCGGTTTCGGGCACTTTCGGCCTGCAATACAAGCTGACGTCTGACGCCATGGGCTATGCGACATACAACCATGGCTTCAAAGCCGGCGGTATCAATATGGATCAGAACGCGGCTGGTGGCGTGTTGAACAATGCCGCCTATATCGGCGCCCTGCCACCGCAACTGGTGGGCCTGATTTCGGCGCTGGCCGGCGGTGCGGCACCCGCAGCGCCGCTCGATCCTTCGTACAAGCCCGAAACGATCAATGCGTTCGAACTTGGTGCGAAAATCCAGTATCTGAACCATCGTGCACGTACCAACGTGTCGCTGTTCTATTATGACTTGAAGAACCTGCAGATCGCCCAGTTCGTCGGCCTGCGCTTTACCGTGCTCAATGCCAAATCGGCGGTCGATTACGGTGCGGAAATCGAAAACACGTTCGCGCTGACCAAGGCAATCACCCTGAACGCCGATGCCACGTGGATCCCCCATGCACAGTATGGTGTTGACCCCAACATCGATCAGCATCTGTCGGGTTCGCGCTTCCGCTTCGCACCCAAGCTGACCGCCAACGCCGGGGTTAACCTCGACACGCCGTGGACCGACACCGTCGATCTGATTGGCCGGGTGCAGTATCAATATGCCAGCAGCCAGTATGACAACGTTGCGGCCAACAACATTCAGGGTGCGGTCGGGCTGGTTAATGCCAACCTCGGTGTGAAAATCGAACACCGCTACACGATCGAAGCCTGGGTACAGAACCTGACCAACAAGACTTATGCATCGCAGGTTTTTGAAACCCCGCTGCAGACCGGCACGCAAAACGCCTACATGGCGCCGCCGCGTACTTTCGGTGTGCGCGTCCACGCCACGTTCTGATCGGCTGGCGATGCTTGAATTGGGGGAGGGTCAGTCTTTGGACTGGCCCTCTTTTTTGTGCTGGGTCGCAGGTTGCAGCTGCCTATTGCCGCGCGACTTCGATTTTCAGCCGGATGGTCTTGCCTTTGGTGCCGACGTGGACGTGGGTATCGCTGACCACACGGATGTTCAGATTGCGCGCTTGATCCGGAGCGATTTCCAACCGGTATTCGCCTGGCTGAACTTGTTCGATCAGCACGAACCCGTCGTTTTCGCTTCGGGCGCGCGCTGCGCGATGGCCTTTGGCATCGATCAGCACAAGATTCAGCCCGGCCACACCACGCTTGCGGCTGCCATCGGCATAAACCGCGGTGGCTTCGATATCGCTCAATTGCTGGATCGCGAAATCGACTACGGGAATGCGACCGGGCCGAGCAATCACTTCGACGCCGGGGCGTGAGGGGGCCATCGCGATATCGGGCAGGCTGGTGCTGTCGATCCGTATGGCACTGCGGGTGCCATCGCCGGTGGCAGTCAACAGGGCAATGCCCTCGGTGCCCGAAGTCACATGCTGCGATCCGGTGAAAAAAGCAGCGTTGCCAATCACTGGCTCGCCCGCATCGTACTGGCCGTTGCCATTGGTATCTGAAAACGCGCGGACTGCGACCGCACCACTGCTCGACAGGCCTGGGCGCGCCGCAAACAACCGCCCATTCAGCGGATTGCGGCCAAAGCTGAGACCCAGCCGCGCCGTAAAGGCATAGCTGTGCGACGGTGTGGCATAGGTTGAATCGAACGACAGGGCGATCGGCCCGAATGTGCGCGTTCCAGACAGGCCGACCGTGGTTTCACGCGTAGTGAACGTCTGGTTCAGCGACGCGCGCAACGTGGTGCGCGCATCGATATCGTGCGAAACTTCGCCGCCAAGCGCCACCAGAACGGGGTGCGGGCTGATGGAGTAACTCGCTTGCGCCCGATATTGGGTGTGGCTACCGGCAAATGTCGACAGATCAAACGTGCCATTGGTGGTATGTGTGGTCGCAGCGCCGGGCAAGGCGCTGTCGGTATACGTGACGACATTGGCGGCCATGACCCGTCCCACAGTAACGGTCTGGCGGAACATGGCGCTGTCGGTGACTTGTCCATTGGCAAAAGCCAGATGCAGCCATGAAAACGACAGCGGCATGGTATGCTGACCAAGGTGCAACGTCTTGGACAGATCGAACTGGGTCATCGCGGTTAACGGCAGGCCGCCGGGCGAACGTACTTCGTCGGTATAGCCGTGGCCATATTCGGCGTGGGTGGCGACGATGCTGGTGCCGAGCAATTTTCCAGCAAGGCCGATCTCGATGGCGGTGGCCCCTCCGGTGCCCACAGAGGCGTCAACTTTCGCGGCCCATCCGGCGATGCCCGTGCGCAGACCCGCCGATGTCAGCCATCGCGATACCGTACCTGACGTCGTATTGGTCTGGTACAATGCGCCGCTGCCAACCATGGTCAGGGCGCTGGTCAGGCCGTATTGTACGAAGAAGCCGCTGCGCCAGTCACCGTTATCGAGCGTCGGCTGGAAACCCGGCGGTGTGGCGTTGATGACCGCCTTGTCCTTTTGCACCGCGAACAGGTTGTAGGTAAATGCACCCTTGGCCAGGCGGCCATCCCCCACGCTGATCCGCCGGACTTCTTCGCGGCGTTGACCTTGCGGGCCGTAAAACACCAGACGAAAAACGTTCAGGCCGAATTCTACCGGGATATGCAGAAATTCATAATCGCCATTGACCGCCGTGCTGGTGGAAGCGACCAGGGTATCGTTGCGGTAAAGTTCGATTTCAAATCCCGACGGCAGCGGCCCGCGAAAATCCACCGTTTCGAACACGGATGCGCGTTCGAGCGGTTCGTTGGTCAGGGAAAAACCGCGGCCAGCAACCCCGCGCAGGCCAACCGGCATCGTTTCGGTCGCCACATCGCCGATCGCAAATTCGGTTGCCCTCAAGGGCCCCAGCAAATGGGCCTCCGGATCGCGCCGCCCCAATTGCATCCTCGCGGCCACAAGCCCGTCGGTCGACGACAGGCTGGCATAGAACCGCCCGGTCATGAACAGTATATCACCCGACGCGCGCAAATCGGTTTCCAAATGCGGCGCAATTCCCTGTGCGCCGGTGGTGCGCACTTCGGCCTCGGCGATGGGCGCATCGATCAGGTGATAGCGGGTTTCGAGCCGGGGATATGTTGGTGCCGGGGCATGGCTGCCCGCATTGCCCAGCCGTTCGCGCGCGGCATCGCGCGCGATGCGCTGTTGGAAAGGAAACGCTTCGAGTGTCTGAACGATCAAAGTTTGCGCGCGCAGGTCGGTCACGATGCGGATCGGCAAAATGTCCTGCAACCTGTCGGCCTTGATCCACAATTCGCCGTCATGCGCGACAAAGTCGGCTTTGGGCAGCGGCGCCTCCATGCCACCTTGCGTGATCGTTCCGGCGCGCAGATTGATCGAGATTGTGCGGTTGGGCGACAAGTACCAGCCATTGGCATAGTGGCCGTCGTCGCTGATGCTGATCGGCAGATCGAGAAACCGTGCCAGATCACCCATTGGCAGATAAATACCACCGCGCAAGCCGTGCGCAGTGATCGTATCGGTCATTTCGCGGCGCTGGGTCCGTATCTCCAGAATCAGTTCGTTGTCGTCCGACAACACCGGCATGCTGCTGGCCACTGGCTGGCCCGGACGCGCAATCTGGCCCGGACCTGCCGGCTGTGGGGTGCTGGGCGGGGCAATCGTCTGGGGCGGCCCCGGTTCGGGGCCAGGTGCCGGTGCCGGGCCGGGCGCGGCAAGTGCCATCCCCGGAGCAGAGGCCATCGGTAACGCAAGCAGCGCGCCCGCAGGCCAGCGCCCTGCGCTTCGCGCGCGCTGGGGAAGATGTGTCGGGGAGGCCTGTCCATGTGCCCCCTGGCCTGTCACGGAACGATGAAGTCCTGTCGCGCCAACGTCTTGCCGGGGGCAAAATCATCATCGACATACGTGACGGTCAGTTTTGCGCCGGTGGCAGTCAGCCGGGCGTCTGCCGCCGGGAGAT
>CAIPWG010000368.1 GCA_903868655.1 uncultured Sphingomonadales bacterium | reverse complement strand
TAGGGCAATTGTCATGACCGCACATAGCCAACCCTCGCGCGCATTTCACGGTAATGCGCCAGTGCTACAGCGCCCGATGCTGGCGCTGGGCCTGCGGCTTGCGTCGGCTTTTGTATTTTCGATTGTGCTTCTGCTGGTCAAATTGACTGGCGATCGCGGGCTGTGGTTGCCCGAAACGCTGGTCTGGCGGCAGGCACTTCCGGTGCTTGTGCTGCTTGTCTGGATGGGCGTCCGCGGGGACTGGGGTCAATTGCGGACCGCGCGCCTGTGGGTTCATGCGCGGCGTGCGGCAATTGGCACCGCTGGCATGTTCCTGACATTGGGGGTTGTGCTCGTGTTGCCGCTGGCGGAATCAACGGTACTCGGCTTCACCGCACCGATCTTTGCGGTGATCCTGTCGGTGGTGCTGTTGCGCGAAAAAGTCGGGCCGTGGCGGCTGGGCTCTGTCGTGCTGGGGCTGGTCGGCGTGATGATCATGGCCAACCCAAATTCCTCGCACCTGCCTGTTTTCGGCCTTGCAGTTGGCGTTGGTGCAGCCTTCATGGTCGCGCTGGTATCGATCCAGTTGCGTGATCTTGGCCGCACGGAAGGGCCGGTGACGATTGTGTTCTATTATTCGGCGATGAGCGTGCCCATGCTGCTGCCAGTCCTGCCGTTTGTTCCGCAAGGCTATGATCATCCGTTGCATCACGATGCAACCGGCTGGCTGCTGCTCACCGCAATCGGCGTGCTTGGCCTGATTTCACAGCTGCTGATGACCGCAGCGCTGCGTTTTGGGCGCGTATCGAGCGTGATCGTGATGGATTACGCGCAATTTGGCTGGTCGCTGTTGTGGGGTTGGCTGGTGTTTGGCCACCTGCCCCCTGCGAGCACGTGGTTGGGGGCACCTGCGATTATCGCGGCAGGCGTGATTATTGCGCGGCGCGAACACCTGCGCTCGATCCGATTGGCCACAGAGGCTATGGCGGGCTGAATTGACCTCGCGCTGCAAATATCATTAGTAACGATCTACTGATATATCCGGGGACCCCTTGCTGATGCCGTTCGTTTCCCTCGCGCTGGCCTTGACCGCCGCTGCGCAGCCCGCTGCTCCCGCTGTCGAGGCTCCTGTCCGTCGTATTTTTGCGGGGTTGACGATGGCACCGCTGGGGGACCGTCTGGCAGATGTCGAATCCGATCAGCCCGAAAATTCCGGTTCCGAGCCGCACAAGCGAGTCGTGATCCGTTCGACCAGTACTGGCGCGGTGCTCGCAACGCACGACCCCTGCCCCAGCTGCGATTATCAGGACCCGGCCTTTTCCCCCGATGGTAAACGGATTGCGTTTCTGGCGCGGGATAAAAAAGGCGGCACCACCACGGTGTGGCTGGTTACCAGGGCAAATGCTGTTGCCCGCACCGTTATTCAGGGTGTCGCTGGGCATCCGCGCTTTGCCCCCGATGGCAAGACGCTGGCCGTGCTGGCGGTCATTGGCGCACACAAGGATGTTGGGGCAACCCAGGCTGGTGCGGCGCAAGTGGGCGAAATCGGCACGAGCTTTGACGAGCAACGGATTGCGGTGATCCCTATCGAAGGCGAAAATGCGCCGCTGCGGGCGGTGTCACCCGCCGACACGTTCGTCTACGAATACGACTGGTCACCAGACAGTCGCGGCTTCGTGGTTACCGCAGCAAAGGGTGACGGCGACAACAACTGGTGGACGGCCACATTGGCCCATGTCGATCTGGCCAACGGCACGCTTGCCACGATCGCCACGCCCAAGGATCAGGCGAATTTTCCACGTATGTCGCCCGATGGCAAAATGGTTGCCTATATTGGCGGGATTATGAGCGATTTCGGCTCGGTTGGCGGGGATATCTGGCTGACACCCGCCAAGAGTGGCGAACCACGCAACATTACGCCGGGGTTTGCCGGATCATTTACATCGATCGCATGGCGCGGCAATCGTCTGGTGGGCACTGCCTTGATGGGCGATCGCATGGCCATCGTGTCAATTGATCCCACCGCCGGCACGACGCGCAACCTTTGGTCTGCGCCTGTCAGCATCCATGCGGGCGATGGCAATGTTGCATTTGATGCGCGGGGCGAAAAGGCGGCCACCGTGATCGAAGACTTTGCACACGCGCAGGACATCACCGCTGGCCCGATCGCAACGCTTGGCTTTGCCACGGGGCTGACTCATGCCAATGCGGCGTTGCAGGCTCCGGGATCGGCGCGCAGTGTCAGCTGGAACAGCGATGGCCGCACGGTGCAGGGATGGCTGTTGTCACCCACGACGGTCACCCCGGGCAAGACTTATCCGATGGTGGTAATCGTGCATGGCGGACCAAGCGCAGCCTCGACACCAGCATTCTATTCCAACGATTTTCGTGGTGGATTGCCGCGTGGGTTGTTGAACAAGGGCTATTTCGTCTTTCTACCCAATCCGCGCGGCAGCTATGGCCAGGGCGAAGCTTTTACCCGTGCCAATGTGCGCGATTTCGGCGGCGGCGACTTGCGTGACATCATGGCCGGGATCGATGCAGTGGAAAAAATCGCACCGGTGGACGACACACGCCTGGGCGTATTTGGCCATTCGTATGGCGGGTTCATGACGATGTGGACCGTTACCCACAGCCAGCGGTTTCATGCAGCGGTCGCCGGTGCGGGGATTGCCAACTGGATCAGCTATTACGGAGAAAACGGCATCGACAAATGGATGATTCCGTTCTTTGGTGCATCGGCCTATGACGATCCGGCTATCTATCGCCAATTGTCACCGCTCGAAACGATCAAGCAGGCGAAGACCCCCACGTTCATTTACGTCGGTGAACGCGATGTCGAATGCCCAACCCCGCAGTCGGTCGAATTCTGGCACGCGCTCAACGCAATGGGTGTGGAGAACAAGCTGTTGATCCTCGAAGGCGAAGGCCATGGCATCCGGCGTCCAGATCATGTGCGTCAGGTGAATGAAGGCGCGCTCTCGTGGTTTGACACGTACCTCGGCGCCCGTTGATTCAGTTCACCCGCCGCTCCATCTCCACCCAATACGGCTCCCG
>CAIPWG010000367.1 GCA_903868655.1 uncultured Sphingomonadales bacterium | reverse complement strand
CCGATTGACGTGGCGGGCGGTTATTCGATTGTGTATGTGATCGACAAACGGCAAGTCCTGACCGCTGATCCGCGCGACGCCGTGCTCAGCCTCAAGCAGATTTCGATCAGCTTCAAGCCCAACACGCCCGAGCGCGAGGCGGCTGCCACTGCCAGCACTTTTGCCAAAGCGATCAAGGATGTCCATGGTTGTGGCCAAGTCGATGCGATGGCCGCGAAGATCGGTGCCACTGTCGTCGGCAATGACCAGATCAAGGCGCGCGATCTGCCGGTGGCTTTGCAGGAATCGATCCTGAAGCTGGCGGTGGGCGAAGCCACTCCCCCGTTCGGTTCGGTCGAAGATGGTGTGCGCGTGCTGCTGCTGTGCGGCCGCGACGATCCCAAAGTCGAAAACGGCCCCAGCTTCGACCAGCTGCAAACCCAGCTCGAAGACGACCGCGTCAACAAGCGTGCGCAGACCTACTTGCGCGATTTGCGCCGCGACGCAGTGATCGAATACAACTGATCCGATGACCGATGGACCGCCGCTTGCGCTCTCGATGGGCGATCCGGCGGGCGTTGGTCCGGAACTGGCCATCGCAGCATGGTCGCGACGGCATGACGAGGCGTTGCCCGCGTTTGTTGTCATCGGCTCGCATGCCGTGATCGCAGCGGCTGGCTTGCGCGTGTCGGTACCGGTTGTCGCTGTTTCGTCCCCGTCAGAAGCCGTTGCCTTGTTCGATACTGCTTTGCCGGTGATCGACATCGGGGTCGGCAGCTATGAGCCGGGACAACCCGATGATGCCGGTGCCGTGCTCGCGCTGACCAGCCTGACGCTTGCCACAACCCTGACCCGAGAGGGCAAGACTGCCGGTCTGGTAACCGGCCCGATTGCAAAAAGCCGTCTTGCCCGTGTGGGGTTCGATTATCCCGGCCAGACCGAGAGTGTCGCGGCGGCCTGCGGCGTGGCGCCCGATCAAGCGGTGATGATGCTGGCCGGCCCGCATTTGCGCGTGGTGCCGATCACGGTGCACGTGCCATTGTCGCAAGTGCCGGGCCTGTTGACCACCCGGCTGATTGTCAGCCGCGCGGCGATTGCTGCGCAGGGCCTGTCACGCGATTTCGGTGTTGTGCGTCCGCGCCTGGCGGTGGCCGGGCTCAACCCCCATGCCGGAGAGGATGGCCGGATGGGGAGCGAGGATCGCGACGTGATCGCGCCAGCCATCGCGCAACTGCGCGAAGCGGGTTTCGACGCAACCGGCCCCCTGCCCGCCGATACGATGTTCCATGCCGCTGCGCGCGCAACGTACGATCTGGCGATCGGCATGTACCACGACCAGGTGCTGATCCCGATCAAAGTGCTCGATTTCGATGAAGGGGTAAATGTGACCTTGGGCCTGCCGATTGTGCGCACCAGCCCGGACCATGGCACAGCCTTTGGCATCGCTGGTACTGGCACCGCACGGGCCGGTGCGACCATCGCCGCGCTCCGCATGGCCGGGCTTTGCGCAAGGCGACGCGCACATGGCTGATTTTCCGCCCGATCTTCCCCCGTTGCGCGATGTCGTCAATCGCCATGGCCTGCTCGCGCAAAAATCATTGGGCCAGAATTTCCTGTTCGACGAACAGTTGCTGACACGCATCGCCGCTGTCCCCGGCAGCCTGAAAGACGTTGATGTGCTGGAAATCGGTCCCGGCCCCGGTGGCCTGACCCGTGCGTTGTTGCGCGCAGGCGCGCGGGTGACCGCAATCGAAATGGATCGCCGCTGTATGCCGGCCCTGGCCGAACTGGCCGAAGCATTTCCCGGAAAGCTGCGCGTGATCGAGGGTGACGCAGTGAAAATCGATCCCGCAACGCTGTTCGACGGGCCTTATCACATCGCAGCCAATCTGCCGTACAACGTCGGCACAGCGCTGTTCACCGGATGGCTTTCGGGCACGCAATGGCCGCCGCGCTGGCAAAGCCTGACTTTGATGTTTCAACTCGAAGTGGCCGAGCGCGTCATCGCCAAAGCCGGAGGTGATGCCTATGGCCGGCTCGCCATCCTGTCGCAATGGCGTGCGAGCCCGCGCATCGCGATGAAAGTGCATCGCAGCGCGTTTACCCCGCCGCCCAAAGTGATGTCGGCAATCATTCACGTAACGCCCGCAGACATGCCCGAAGGCGTATCCCCGCGCACCCTCGAACGCCTGACCGAGGCCGCATTCGGCCAGCGCCGCAAAATGCTGCGCCAATCACTCAAAGGCCTGCCCGGCGCGCTGCCCGCACTCGAAAGCCTGGGTATTGATCCAGCCCGCCGCGCCGAAACACTGGATATCGCGGAATTCGTGGCAATTGCCAAAGCGATGGGTGAGGCACGTGTTGCGACCGGCCTATAGGGCGGCACGGTTGCGCAACAGGTCGGGGATCATGACCGGATCGCTCGCCTCAGGCGATGATTTGAGCCGAGTCAGGCGCGTATAACCGGCCCAGCAATG
>CAIPWG010000366.1 GCA_903868655.1 uncultured Sphingomonadales bacterium | reverse complement strand
GTGGATATGACAGGCAGGCCTGGCACAGTGCTTGATGAGAACCTGGCGATCGGCTGTGGCAGCGGGGCGTTGCGCCCAACGCTGGTGCAACGTGCGGGGCGTCCGGCGATGGACACGCCGGCACTGCTGCGCGGGCGCGCCATCCCGCCAGGGACACAGATCATCTGATGCCACGGTTTGCTCTTCTTCTGGAATGGAATGGTGCGCCATTTCTGGGATACCAGCGCCAGCCCAACGGGCCCACCGTGCAACTGGCAGTCGAGGAAGCGGTGCGGGCCATCACGTCCGAAAATGTCGTGGTCCATGCGGCGGGGCGGACCGACACCGGGGTTCATGCGCTGGGCATGCCGGTGCATTTTGACTTGTCACGCACCTTTGACCCGTTTCGCCTGTGCGAAGCGATCAATGCGAAATTGAAACCGAAACCGGTGGCGGTCCTGTCGTGTCGCACAGTACCGGATGACTGGCACGCGCGCTTTTCGTGTCTGGGACGCGCGTACGAATACCGCATCCTCAATCGCCGTGCGCCATTGACGCTGGAGGCGGGGCAGGTCTGGCGGATCATGCGCCCGCTCGATGTCGAGGCGATGCACGATGCCGCGCAAGTGCTGGTGGGAACGCATGATTTCACGACGTTCCGGTCGGTGCATTGCCAGTCGGTCAGCCCGGTCAAGACACTCGACCGGCTCGATGTGCAGCGGGTGGGCGAACGCGTGCTGATCCATGCCGCTGCGCGCA
The DNA here is from genome assembly GCA_903868655.1 of uncultured Sphingomonadales bacterium. Taxonomy (GTDB): domain Bacteria; phylum Pseudomonadota; class Alphaproteobacteria; order Sphingomonadales; family Sphingomonadaceae; genus Novosphingobium. The sequence continues at coordinate 4,151 of CAIPWG010000366.1, read as the reverse complement.
GTTTTCTACATCATCAGGTGCGTTCCATGGTCGGGTGTCTCAGCCTCGTGGGGCAGGGGCGCTGGAGCCGCGACGATCTGGCTGCCGCGCTTCAAGCCAAAGACCGTTGCAAATTGGGACTTAATGCGCCACCCGATGGCCTCTATTTTACAAAAGCCTTGTACCCGGGAGATGATGATCATGGTTGCGAACACACAACTGATTTCGACGCTTGAGGCTGATGGCCGGTTGATTGTCGAACTGCGCGACGAAACGCTGCCCGAACCGACCGGGCACCAGGTGCTGGTGCGGATCGAAGCCGCGCCGATCAACCCATCTGACCTCGGCCTGTTGTTCGGTTCGGCCGACATTGCCAATGCAACATTCACCCCGGGCAAGATCGTGGCAACCATGCCCGAACCTGCTATGCGCGCGATGCATGCGCGGCTGGGCCAGGCGCTGCCGGTGGGCAATGAAGGCGCAGGCACCGTCATCGCCGCTGGCGATGCGCCCGAGGCGCAAGCGCTGCTGGGAAAGCTGATCGCGGTCATTCCCGGTGCGATGTATGCGCAATACCGGCTGGTCGATGCGCGCACCGCGTTCATCCTGCCCGATGGTGCGACAGCCGAACAAGGCGCAGCGGCGTTCGTCAATCCGTTGACTGCACTCAGTTTTGTCGAAGCGATGCGGCGCGAAGGGCATACGGCGCTGGTACACACCGCGGCGGCGTCGAACCTGGGCCAGATGCTGGTGAAAATCTGTCAGGCCGATGGCGTGCCGCTGGTCAATATCGTGCGTTCCGCCGCGCAAGTTGCGTTGCTGAAAGGCATCGGCGCGGAACATGTGGTCGATTCGTCAAGCGATACGTTTCAGGCCGACCTGGTCGCAGCGATCGAAGCCACAGGTGCAACGCTCGGTTTTGATGCAATCGGCGGCGGCAAGCAGGCAGCACAGATACTGGCCGCGATGGAACACGTTGCCAGCAAGAACGCCGCGTTCAGCCGTTATGGCTCGGACACGTTCAAGAAAGTCTATATTTATGGTGCGCTCGATCTGGGGCCGACCGTGCTCAACCGCAGCTTTGGCTTTTCCTGGAGCATCTCGGGCTTTTTGCTGACCCCGTTCCTGACCCAGATCGGCGCAGAGGCCGCCGAAAAGCTGCGCCAGCGCGTACGCAACGAATTGACTACGACTTTCGCCAGCCATTTCAAGGCGCGCATATCACTGGAACAGGCGCTGACGCGTGATGTTGCGCTGGCCTACAATGCGCGTGCAACGGGTGAAAAATACCTGATCGTCCCGCACGGGTAACCAGTTTCCGGATGGGTAGGAAACCGCCCATCCGGTCGGTAATTCACGCTTTGTGCGCGATACTTTCGGGCAATTCCTTGCCAAACACCCGTTGATAATATTCAGCAACCAGCACGCGTTCGGTCTCGTCGCACTTGTTCAGGAATGTCAGGCGGAAAGCAAAGCCGACATCGTTGAAAATCGCGGCATTCTGTGCCCAGCCGATCACGGTGCGCGGGCTCATCACGGTCGAAATATCGCCGCCAATGAAGCCCTTGCGTGTCAAATCGGCCACGCGTACCATTTCGGCCGCGGTCTTTTCGCTCAGTCCGGGCACTTTGCTGGTCACGATCTGCACTTCGGTCTCGGCGGGCAGGTAATTCAGCGCGACGACCATGTTCCACCGGTCCATCTGGCCCTGGTTGATCGCCTGGGTGCCGTGGTAAAGCCCCGAGGTGTCACCCAGGCCGACGGTATTGGCAGTGGCGAACAGCCGGAACCACGGGCTCGGACGAATCACCCGGTTCTGATCGAGCAGAGTCAGCTTGCCCTCGGTTTCGAGCACGCGCTGGATCACGAACATCACGTCGGGACGTCCGGCGTCGTATTCGTCGAACACCAGCGCGGTTGGCGTCTGCAGAGCCCAAGGGAGCAGGCCTTCGCGGAATTCGGTCACTTGCAAACCGTCGCGCAGCACGATGGCATCGCGGCCGATCAGGTCGATTCGACTGATGTGCGCATCGAGGTTGATCCGCACGCAGGGCCAGTTCAGCCGCGCAGCAACTTGTTCGATATGCGTTGACTTGCCCGTGCCGTGATAGCCCTGCACCATCACGCGACGGTTGAACGCAAACCCGGCAAGAATGGCCAAGGTGGTGTCCGGATCGAACACATAGTTGCCGTCAAGATCGGGCACACGTTCGTCAGCCACGCTGAAGGCGGGGACTTTGAGATCGATGTCGATCCCGAACGTCGTGCGAACGTCGATCTCGGTGTCGGGCGCGGACAGCAGTGTGCCGGCGGAATGCGTCATGTCAGTCATCACTTGCCCGACTATACGCGCAGACGCCGCGCTGCAATGCTCTTCGTTGTCAAAAGGGCGCGCAAAACGGCGTGTGGGTACTGGTATTGGGTGCAATCAACGGGCACTCTCCAAGCCATGAACGCCAACCCGCAGCCACGATCCGAACTCCCCCCCCGCGAAGAGATGCCGGGGCGCGTAACGACGCCCGATCGCAGACGACAGGCGAGCCAAACGCAACAGTGACTGCTGGCGGTTGACGCTGCGCTGAGCGCAGCGCATTCTTTGCAGCATGGACGACGAAATCTTCTTTGCCAAAGGCGGCTGTGCCTGCGGGGCAATCCGCTTTGTCATGGCCGACGCGCCTTATGCGGTGAATTGCTGCCACTGCAGCGACTGCCAGCGCGAAACCGGCAGCGCGTTTGCCGTCAATGCCGCAATCGAAACTCCGCTGCTTCAGGTTTCCGGGCCTGCGCCACTGGTCGATCACCTGGCTTCGGCCAGCGGCGCCGGGCAGACCGTCATGCGATGCCCGCAGTGCCACACCGCACTGTGGAGTCATTACGGCGCGCTTGGCGAAAAGGCCGCTTTCGTGCGCGCAGGCACGCTCGACGATCCGGCGCTGTGTTCCCCGACCGCGCACATCTGGACCCGTAGCAAACAGCCGTGGGTTGCGCTCGATCCCGCTATTCCGGCGTTTGCAGCATTTTATGGCGGCCGGGATATTCCAGCCTTGCTGGGCGATCGCGGTGCTGCCCGGTTGCGTGCCTTGCGCGCCGGCTAAGCCATGATCGATATCATGTCATCGGTGGCGATCCTGGGGGTCGTGGTGCTCATGCTGGGCGCGGTAGCACAATGGCGTCGGGGCGAGCGCAAACAGGCTGTGTTGATGGCGGTCGCCGCGCTGGTGATCGCGGGCAACGTCGCGATCTGGAGCGTGCCCTTGGGGCATTGACCGGAGGCCCATGCAGCGAGTGGGATTTGCCCCGTTCGTGCTTCGCCAGGCTCGGCACGAACGGAATGTCGCTTTGTCGGACGCTTACTTTATCGGGCAATCGGGCGACAGCCGCATGTCGAGGTAGTTGTCGACGGCGCGCATCATGTCATCGAGTTCGTTTTCGTAGAAATGGTTGGCGCGCGGAATTTCGTCATGGTGGATGGTGATGTGCTTTTGCGTGCGCAGCTTGTCGACCAGTTTCTGCACGGCATTGGGCGTGACCACGGTGTCGGCAACACCCTGAACGATGATCCCAGACGCCGGGCACGGTGCCAGAAAGCTGAAATCGTACATGTTTGCCGGCGGCGAGACCGAGATGAACCCGCGTACTTCGGGCCGACGCATCAGGAGCTGCATGCCGATCAGCGCACCGAACGAATAGCCCGCAATCCACGTGCTCGATGCTTCGGGATGGATTTGTTGTACCCAGTCGAGTGCCGCTGCGGCGTCGGACAATTCGCCAATGCCGTTGTCAAAGCTGCCCTGGCTGCGCCCAACGCCGCGAAAATTGAACCGCAACGTGGCAAAGCCGCGCGCGACAAAGGTGCGGTACATCGCTTGGGTGATCCGGTCGTTCATCGTGCCGCCTGCTTGTGGATGCGGGTGCAGGATCATGGCAATCGGGGCACGGCTGCGCGCAGCCGGCTGAAACCGGCCTTCGAGGCGACCTTCGGGACCGGGAAAAATGACTGCTGGCATGGCTGTTCCTGACGATACCGGTTGCGGCACCGCCACGCGATTTGCGAACGGGCCGTCAGCGGCCCAAATAAACAGGCACGCTGGAATAGAGCCGACTGCTATATAGAAATCGGCTTCACGAAAGCAATCTTTCAAGCAGGAACCGCCTTGTCCCAACCGAATACC
>CAIPWG010000365.1 GCA_903868655.1 uncultured Sphingomonadales bacterium | reverse complement strand
GGTTCATGGCGCGTGCACGCAACCATTTTCCCCCACTCGATATGCGTGCAGAGGCGCTGTCGGAAGAGATTGCGCGCACCGGGGGGCAGGCCGAATGGCTCCGCAAACAGGGCGTGCGGCTGCGGTTTTTGCCCAGTGACGTCATGATGGGGGCATTGCGGCGCTATGACCGCCACGGCGAACAGCTCCTGCTTGATGACAGCCTGACCGCGACCGCGCGGCAATGGCAGATCGCGTTGCATCTGGCCTACACCGCGATGCGTGGTGAAATTGCCGCGATAGTACGCGGCGAAAGCTTTGCCAGCCCGACTGCCGCCCAATTGGTCCGGCGCGCGCTGGCAGGGTATGCCGCGTCGGCGATCATCATGCCATATGACCGGTTTGCGCGGGCGGTGGAGGCGCGAGCCTATGATATCGAAGCCCTGGCTGGCCTGTTTGGCGCCAGTTTTGAACAAGTGGCACACCGCCTGACCACTCTGGGCAAGCCAGGACAACAGGGTGTGCCGTTTTTCTTCATCAGCGTCGATGCGGCAGGCAATGTGTCCAAACGGCTGGATGGCGCAGGCTTTCCCTTTGCCGCCCATGGTGGTGGATGCCCGCTGTGGACATTGCATCAGGCGTTTCGCACGCCCGGCGACATTCTGACGCAGTGGCTGGAATTGCCTGATGGCCAACGGTTCTTCTCGATTGCGCGCACGGTCAGCTCGGGCGGCGGTGCGCATGACAGGCCCAAAGTGGTGCGCGCGATTGCGTTGGCGTGTGCTGCGGACCATGCGCCCCGGCTGATTTATGCACGCGCTGCGGCGCAGACACCGACGCCAACGCCGATCGGCATGACCTGCCGGCTGTGCAACCGCGCCGAATGCACCGCGCGCGCAGAGCCGCCATTGGGCCGCGAAATTCTACCCGATGATTATCGCCGCGTCGCCGCCCCGTTTGCCTTTGCCGAAAGCTGACGCCGCCGCTATCGCGCTGGCTTCTGATTCACCCTGAAAGTCCTGCCGCTTTGTCCAAGATCATTCCGCTTGCCGATGTCGATCCCGCAATGATCGAAACCCTGCTCGACACTGCGTTTGAGCCGGAGCGTCACCAGCGCACCGCTTACAAAGTGCGCGAAGGGACCGAATGGCTTGAAGCTCTGTCGTTTGCCGCGCTCGATGAAAACGAATTGCTGGCGGGAACGATCCAGTGCTGGCCGGTCGCGTTAACCGATGAGGCCGGGCGGCGGCATCCGATGATCATGGTCGGGCCGGTGGCCGTGCTGCCATCGCAACAAGGGCGCGGCTATGGCCAGGCGTTGGTAACCGCCAGCCTGACCGCAATCGACCCACGCGCGCCGTTGCCGCAGGTCATGATCGGCGATCTGGACTACTACGGTCGGTTTTTCGGCTTTGCCAATACGCCCACTGCAGGCTGGCAATTGCCCGGACCGTTTGAACATCACCGCTTGCTAGTGCGCAGTGCCAACCCGGCCATCTTGCCCACACAGGGCATGCTTGGCCCTTGGCGCGGCTGACCTGATCTGGCAGGGCAAAGCCGTGCCTTATGAACCGCCCTCTGATCTTGCCGGCTTGAGCCTTGGCCAAATGGCCGAGGCGGTGGCCGCGCGCCGCCTGCCTCCCATCGACCAGTGGACGCCGACGCAGACTGGCGACAGCCTGATGCGCATTGCCGCCGATGGCACCTGGTGGCATGATGGTGGCCGGATCACGCGCCCGGCGATGGTGCGCGCGTTTTCAGCGCTGCTGGTGCGAGAAGACGATGGGCAGCATTACTTGCTGACACCTTATGAAAAGCTGACCATCGCGGTGGACGATGCCGCGTTTGTCGCGACCGATCTGCAAGTGCGCCGCGATGACGGAGGCCGCCTGGTACTGGCGTTTCGGCTAAACACCGACGATCTGGTCTTGGCCGGGCCAGAGCATCGCTTGCGGACGGCTGGCACGGCCGATGTGCCTGCATTTTACCTCGGCGTGCGCCATGGCGCAGAGGCGCGACTGAACCGCAGCACTTATGCGCAGTTGATCGAACACGCCCTGACCGTTTCCCCGCCTGAAGCGCTGGCGGTGGACAGCGGAGATGCGCATTTCACGCTGTTGCCTGCATGACCGATGCGCTGTTTGACCGGCTGAGCACTTTGTTGACCGCCGGCTCGGCCCAGACCAGCGCACCGCCGTGGCGCGACTGGCGCCCCCCTGCGGGCATGGCGCTGCGCGCTGCCGCCGTGCTGATCGCGGTAACCGACCGGCCCGACCATCCCGATGGTCCCGGCGTGCTGATGATCCAGCGGCCCACCAATATGCGCGCGCATCCAGGACAAGCCGCGTTTCCCGGAGGCAAGATCGACGCCGACGAAACCCCTGTTGCGGCCGCATTGCGCGAAGCGAATGAGGAACTTGGCCTCGATCCCGCACAAGTGCGCGTGGTCGGCGCCATTGACCGTTACCAGACCGGCACCGGTTATGACATCACACCGGTGATTGCGGTGGTGCCGGGCGACATCGCGATAACCCCCAATCCGGGTGAAGTGGCCCAATGGTTTGAACCGCCCTTTGGCTTTGTGTTGGATGCGGCAAACCAGCAACGGCGCGTCGCGCATTGGGATGGCCAGACCGGAGAATACATCGAGATTCTGTGGTCGGGGCACCGTATCTGGGGCGTGACCGGTGGGATCATTGCCAATTTGTCGCACCGGATCGCATGGCACAGCGCGTGACCACACTGCCCGCAGCCTCCTGGACCCAGCGCTCCGATCTCGCGGCCCTCGTCCGCGCGCTCGATCCCGCTGGCGATGCTCTATGCCGCTGGGTGGGGGGCGCGGTGCGCGACACGTTGGCGGGGATTGCGGCCAAAGATATCGACATGGCCACCAGCCTGTTGCCCGAAGCAGTGATGGCGCGGCTGGTTGCCACCGGGATAAAGGCTGTCCCAACCGGCATCGCGCACGGCACGGTGACCGCCGTCCTTGCCGAAGGGCCGGTGGAGATCACGACTTTGCGTCGGGATCTGACCACCGATGGTCGCCACGCAACGGTCGCGTTTTCCGACGACTGGCGCGAAGACGCGAGCCGCCGTGATTTCACGATCAACGCGCTCTATGCTGATCCACACAGTCTGGTCGTTACCGACTTTTTTGGCGGAATCGACGATCTTGCGGCGCATCGTGTTCGCTTCATTGGCGAAGCCGAGGCACGCATTCGCGAAGATTACTTGCGCATCTTGCGCTATTTCCGGTTTCAGGCGCGGTTTGGCAGTCTGCCCGCAGATGCCGAGGCCGAAGCAGGTTGTGCTGCGCTTGCTACCGGGCTGAAGGGATTATCGCGTGAACGGATCGGCTGGGAACTGATGCGGCTGCTGGCGCATCCTGATCCCGCGCCCACTGTCGCACGCATGGCAGAGCTTGGCGTGCTGACGCAAATCCTGCCCGAAGCCGACCCTGCCGCCCTGCCCGCGCTGATTGCCGCCGAACACGCGGCACACCTGGCGCCCGATGCGCTGCGCCGGCTGGCGGCGTTGCTGCCGGCCGATCCGACACTCGCCGAAGCCGTGGCGGCACGGCTGCGGCTATCGGTCGCGCAGAAAAAGCGGTTGTCGCAAGCGGCAGCGCGCGGTTCCGATGACACGAGCGACCCGCGCACGCTCGCCTATCGGCTGGGCCTGACTGAAGCGCGCGATCGCCTGCTGTTGAGCGGTGGTGATTGCACGCCGCTGAACGATGGTACGGTGCCCTATTTCAGGCTCAAAGGCGGCGCGATCATGGCACGCGGCATTCGTGCCGGGCCGGATATAGCGCGGATTTTGCGTGCTGTTGAAACCCGCTGGATTGCCGAAGGGTTTCCCGACGACGCACGCGTTGCGCAATTGCTCGATGCGGAAATCGGGACCGCCGACTGAACGATTGCGCTTCTTGATTGGTGCTCAGCAACCGGGCGTGATTGGAATGTCACGCTATCCGCCG
>CAIPWG010000364.1 GCA_903868655.1 uncultured Sphingomonadales bacterium | reverse complement strand
TGGCTCGTTGCTCGGTTCTGGCAATCCAACCTCAACAGCGCCTAATACCACAACCCGCCGACGAGAACGCAACCAGCGTTGCTGCGATTACTGGCACGATCTGTGCGCTTGTCATGGCGTTCTCCCCCTGTATCTCCCGAACAGCGCGATCTATCAGTCCGGTCGCCGCCTGTCATCGCTGATGCTGGATTGGACGATGGGGTATCTTGGGATCAGCGCGTCGTGCGTTTCATGTGCGCGGCGATGATACGTCCGATCGGATCATCCCCGCGCGGAGGGACTGCACTCATCGCAGCGGGCGCCGTTCGGCTTGACGTCCGCGAAATCAGCATGGTGCGTGTGGGGGGCGCTGAATCGATGCCTTGCAGAAAGCTGGCGTTGATCCGGCTGGTGCTGTGGTTCGGTGCCAGCATTTGTGTCACGCGCGGTGCGTCGCTGGATGTGAAAATGGCCTTGCGCAGCGCCGGCTTTTCCAAACTTTGACGCGGCTTGCCTTTGTAGATGAAGCCGTTGACGGGCCAGTGCGTCGTGCCCAGATCACCGATCGGAGCATACCACACACGCACTTCGCTCCAATCGTTGTCGGGCGAGACGTCAACCGCGCGCACATCGAGTTCGACATTGCCCCGCCGTCCGTCGATCGGTGACCAATTGGCGTGGCGCAACAGCACCGTACGGTCATCGATGATCCGGCTGACCATGGCGACATGGCCCAAGGTCATGGCGCCGTGCGGGCTGAAGCTCATGACTGCGCCCACTTTGGGCTCGCGGCCACGGGCGTAATGGCCTTCGGCCTGATCCCACCAGGTTAACGCATCGCCAAAAAGCCGGATTCCCGAAGCTTCGCGCGCAAAAGGCACGCATTGGCGATAGGGTAGCGCATCGCTGTCATCGCTGCCCGGGTCGGTGGCTATACTGTGCGTGGTCGCAGCTGCACGCGCTTGTGCCATCGGCACAAAAGTGGGGGTGCAAAGCCCGAGCACAATGCCCAGCGCGCTGCCCCATGCGGGCCCCGGCCGTCGATGCGCAATTTTTAAGGTCCATCCGTGCATGTCCTTAGTCTTGCACCGAGGCAGGTTAAGGTGCCCCGAGAAGAAAGGGTTAATGGCGTGTAAGGCATTGTCCGTTTAACCTCGGCTCGTCGCAATTGCTTGCCTTTCTGTCGACAAACCGGCACGGCGGCCCGTATGTCTGCCCCCCAGAAACCTCAAGTTGTCATTATCGGTCGCCCCAACGTCGGCAAATCCACGCTGTTCAATCGGCTGGTGGGCAAGAAACTCGCATTGGTTGACGATCAGCCGGGTGTTACGCGGGATCGTCGCCTCGGCGATGCCGATTTGTTGGGGCTGGCATTTACGATCGTCGATACCGCCGGGTGGGAAGACGACGACCCGACCACTTTGCCGGGTCGCATGCGGATGCAGACCGAGGCCGCGCTGGCGGGTGCCGATGTCGCTATGTTCGTCATCGATTCGCGCGCAGGCCTGACTTTGCTCGACGAAGAGATCGGTCGCCATCTGCACGAATCTTCGGTTCCGGTGATCCTCGTGGCCAACAAAGCCGAAGGCCGCGCGGGCGATGATGGCGTGTTCGAAGCCTTTTCTTTGGGCTTTGGCGAACCGATTGCGCTGTCCGGTGAACATGGCGAAGGGTTCAGCGATTTGTTCCAGGCGCTGCTGCCGCTCATCGGCGAAGCCGAAGAGCCCGCCGAACGCGGCGAGGACGAGCCTGAATACGACCCGCAAAGCGTTCTGAAACTGGCGATTGTCGGTCGGCCCAACGCGGGAAAATCGACCCTGATCAACCGCATTCTGGGACAGGATCGGTTGCTCACCGGGCCTGAGGCCGGGATTACGCGCGATTCGATTGCGATTGATTGGACCTGGCACGATCCTGCCAATGGCCAAACGCGGCCGGTCCGGCTGATTGATACGGCGGGCATGCGCAAAAAAGCGCTGGTCGTCGACAAGCTGGAAAAACTGGCCGTGGCCGACGCGCGCCATGCAGTCGATTTTGCCGAAGTCGTGGTCTTGCTGCTCGATGCTACGCGCGGCCTGGAACATCAGGACCTCAAGATCGCGTCGCTGGTGCTTGAAGAAGGCCGCGCGCTGATCATTGCGATCAACAAGTGGGACATTGCCGAAGATCCCAGTGGGCTGTTCAATGGCATTCGCGCAGCGCTCGAAGATGGCCTGGCGCAAGTGCGCGGCGTGCCGTTGATCGCGGTTTCGGCGCGCACCGGCAAAGGGCTGGATGCCATGATCGCAGCAGCATTCGAATTGCGCGATGCCTGGAGCAAGCGCGTTCCGACCGCCGCGCTCAATCGCTGGTTCGATTCAGCCTTGTCGGCAAATCCACCGCCTGCGCCCGGCGGTCGCCGGATTAAGCTGCGCTATATCACGCAGGCCAAAACCCGACCACCGGGTTTCATTTTGTTTGGTACACGGCTCGACCAGCTTCCCGAAAGTTACCGCCGTTATCTGGTCAACGGTATCCGCCGCGAACTGGGTTTCGATGCCGTGCCGATCCGGCTGACGCTGCGCAGCGCGAAAAACCCGTTCGACGACAAGAACAAATGACCCTCGATCTGCCCCAATCACTGTGGGCGGCGATGCGTCGGGGTATTGCGGGTAAATGTCCGCGCTGTGGCGGGGCGCGGTTGTTTGCAAAATTCCTGAAGCCGGTCGCACAGTGCGCGTCATGCGGGCAGGATTGGACGCTGCATTCGGCGGACGATTTTCCGCCTTATGTTGCAATCATCGTGACCGGCCATGTCATGGCGCCGATCATGATCCTGCTGGGCAGCTCGCCATATCTGCCCACCTGGGCCTTGGTTGCGATTGCGCTGGCGATCGCCGTAACAATGCTGATGAGCTTGCTGCAACCCGCAAAAGGCGGGATCATCGCGCTGCAATGGTGGATGGGCATGGCCGGTTTCGCGCAAAACCCCGGCAAAGTCGAAGCTGGCGTCGAATAACGGCAGGGTCGCGGGTGAAGCCCGGCCTCACCAGAAGTGGGGCCGGGCTGCCAGTTCAGAAAATTTCGAAGAGGCCTGCGGCACCCATGCCGCCGCCGACGCACATCGTTACCACCGCATATTTCGTACCGCGACGCTTGCCTTCGAGCAAGGCGTGGATCGAGCAGCGTGCGCCGGTCATACCGTAAGGATGGCCGATCGAGATCGAGCCGCCGTTGACGTTGAGCAGTTCATCCGGAATGCCCAGACGGTCGCGGCAATAGAGCACCTGGACGGCAAAGGCCTCGTTCAGTTCCCACAGGCCGATGTCGGCCACTGTCAGGCCAAATCGGCTGAGCAGCTTGGGAATGGCATAGACCGGGCCAATGCCCATTTCATCGGGTTCGGTGCCTGCAACCGCCATGCCGACATAGCGGCCTAGCGGGGTCAGCCCCTTTTTGGCGGCAACCGCGCCATCCATGATCACCACGGCCGCCGAACCATCAGACAGCTGGCTGGCATTGCCAGCGGTCACGATGCCATCGGGCAGGACCGACTTAAGCGAATTCAGGCCTTCGAGCGTGGTTTCGGGGCGGTTGCCTTCGTCCTTCGTCAAAGTCACGTCGCGGTGGCTGATCGCGCCGGTTTCCTTGTCGGCAACGGCCATTTTGGTGCTGACCGGCACGATTTCATCGGCGAACAGGTTGGCCGCCTGTGCCGCCGCAGTACGCTGCTGCGATTGGAACGCATAAGCATCGCACGCGTCGCGACCAATGCCATAGCGCGCGCCGACCACTTCGGCGGTTTGCAGCATGGGCATGTAGATCGCATTGTGCATGGCATACAGTTCGGGATCGGGCTGTACGCGCATGTCCTTGGTCTGGACCACGCTGATCAGTTCCTGACCACCGGCGGCGACCACATCCATGCGGTCAAAGATCACCTGTTTCGACGCGGTGGCGATGGTCATCAGGCCCGACGAACACTGGCGATCCATCGACTGGCCTGAAACGGTAATCGGCAGACCGGCGCGCAGGGCGACCTGTCGTGCGATATTGCCGGCCTGTGCCCCCTGCTGAAGCGCTGCGCCCCAGACCACATCGTCGACTTCACCGCCTTCGATGCCGGCGCGTTCCACTGCTGCACGCAAGCTGTGCGCACCGAGTGTGGCGCCGCCGGTGGCGTTGAAGGCGCCCTTGTACGCGCGGCCGATGGGGGTCCGCGCAACCGATACGATTACTGCATCACGCATGTCTGAAAATCCTCTCGTTCAACATGTCAGGAAAAGGCTTGAGTAACGGGGTTTCCGCCAAAGCGGTCGCGCAGATCGCGCTTGAGCACTTTGCCGATGGCGCTGCGCGGCAATTCATCGACCACTTCGATGGCGCTGATCCGTTGAGTCTTGCCCAGATGCGCATTGGCTTCGGCCAGGATCGCCGCGGGATCGGCATGCGTGTCGGCCAATACCACCACGGCCAGTGGGGTTTCGCCCCATTTTTCGGATGGAATACCGATCACCGCGGCTTCGCGCACCGCTGCCTGCCGGGTCAGCTGGGCTTCAAGATCGGTTGGAAAGATATTGAAACCGCCTGAAATAATCATGTCTTTCGACCGGTCCATCAGGATCAAAAAGCCGTCTTCATCAAACCGGCCGACATCGCCGTGGCGGATATAACGGCGGCCCTCGGCATCAAACCATTCCACTTCGCGGGTCTTGGCATCCTGCCGGTGATACCCGTTCATCATGACTGGCGAATGGCCGACGATTTCGCCGGTTTCCCCTTGCGGCAGTTCATGCCCCGCCTCGTCGATGATCTTCATGATATGACCGGGCGATGGACGTCCCACGGTGTGAAGCTTGTCGGGAAATTCATGCGCAAGCAGGATGGCCGACGCGCCGCCTTCGGTCATGCCATACGCTTCGAGCAAGCCGCCCGGCCAACGTTTGAGCACATCGGCCTTCAACCAGGCTGGAAACGGCGCCGACGTGCTCGATTTCAACGCATAGGACGACAGATCAAACGTATCGAAATCGGGCAATTCCATGATCCGCCGGTATTGCACCGGCACCAACATTGCATGGGTCACGCGTTCGGCTTGCGACAGCGCGAGGAAATCACGCGCGTCAAACTTCGCCATCAGCACGACTTTGCCACCGCCTGCAAGCGCAGGGAAAAAGCTGACCAGCGTGGTGTTGGAATAGAGCGGGGTCGAACAGATCACGCACGTATCGTCGCCATAGCCACCTGCAAGATTGCGGCGGGCATATTCATGGCGCATCTTGTGGCTTTGTACGATGCCTTTGGGGCTGCCCGTGGTTCCCGACGAGTAGATGATGTTGAACGGGTCTTGCAGCCAGAAGACCGGACGTGGCCGTATTTCAATCAACTGTGTTGAGTGATGATATAACACTTGCGGGTCCATTAGTAGCCGACTTAATGGTTAGCATCAATACAACAGATGCTGACTTTATCGTAAAACTAATAGACGTTTTTCCAGATGATTTTACCTACACTGATCATGATGAATAC
>CAIPWG010000363.1 GCA_903868655.1 uncultured Sphingomonadales bacterium | reverse complement strand
AGAATGTTCCCAGGCCCAGCACCACGATCATTGCGGTGCCAAGCAATACCATCGCCTTATCAGACCCCTGCCGTTGCCGGCCGACGACCGGCAAGACATGGCGCAACGCCAGATCGCGATCAGGCGCGTCCATACGGGGGTCATCGCCATCCCGGGTGTGGCCGGGCGGGATGGCGCGCGTGGCGGGGCGCAACGGGTTTGGGCTCATGGTGCTGACACCTTCGTGGCGCTGTGCTGGTGTTCAATGGTCGCCACCCGTTTCCCGGTGCGCAACACGATTGTATCGGGCACGCCATCGACCACGATCATGTCATCATGCATGGCATAGTTTATCGGCCCTTCGACACCGCGCGGATTTCGGCCGAGCACAGCGGGCAAGTCGGCGCCTTTTGGCCAGGCCAGATACGTCGCATGGCCATCGGCGAATACGCGCGCTGGCAACAGATCAGGCGCGCCGCGCACTGCGAAATCGGTATCGACACTGGCCGGATCAACCGGGGTGGCGGTCGTCCCGCCATGGGCAAGTGCTGCCTCTTCACCGGTCAGTGGCGCAGGTGCAGGCATGGCTACCTTTTGCGGTTCGTCAGGATAGGCCAGCCGCAGGCCATAGATCGCGCGGGCACCCGGTGCGGCCACCAGATCAAAGAAATACGTGTGGCGGTCGCTGACAACAGTCAGATTGGTCCGTGCATGCAGGCTCAATGGCTTGAGAAACAGCATGTTGGCGCGATGGTTGGGAGTTACTTGCCAGGCATTGGCATCGCCGATCGCGATATTTTCGATATGTTCGTCACCGGCCAGCATCACTGTGGCTTCGACGCCCGCGCGCCCGATCAGTCGCACCACCGCATTTTCGCGATACGGTAACGTAATCAGACGCGGATCGCCGGGCAGTGCCGGGGCCGCTTGGGCCAGGACAAGGGCTAACAAAAGGCTCATGGCATCAGGCTCATCGCAAGATCGGGCGGACGGCGGCGGGTCGGAACCGACTGCCAATGCCGGTGGCGCGGCGCGGACCGTTGGCGCGTTCGGTGGTAGCGGCGGGTATGGCGGCGGACCGCCCCTCACGCGTGGTCAAAACAGTGGCAACGCTGGCGCTGCGTGGCATCGCGGACAGTGTTTCGGCACTGCGCGCGGCAATGGCAGTGGCACTGCTGCGCGCAAGGGTCGCTGGCGGCATGGCAATCATCAGGCTCGCGCTGTCTGCCCGCCCGCCGGAGGCATGGGTTACAAGCGCTGAAGTCTCCCAGGGTTTCCATCCTGCAACAAGGCTGGCAACCGCGCGCAACGCCATCACCATCAGCGCGGCATGAACCGTGGCAATCAGGAAAAAGCCGGTCGCGGCAGTGCTGTCGATCCCGTCCGGGCCCAACAGGCGCCCCACTGCCGGCACCGCCAATTCAAGCGTGAACGCACCGCCCAAGACGACCAGCAACGGGGCAAAGGCGGCGAGCGCCACAGTACGACACCATCCTGCAAACAGACCGCGCGCCGCCGCAAACAGCGCCATGGTGATAAAGATCGGCCCCGTCAGCAGCAGCGCCGCCAGCACGATGCGCGATGTCACCAGCACACCCACTGTAGACAGCAGCAGGATCATGGCCCCGCCCGATGCGACGCTCGACGGCGGAAATCCAGCGGTCTTGTTGGTGCTGACATGGGGTGCTGCGGCTGTCGCTGTGCCGACTGCCTGTGGCGTCTGTTGAGCGGCCGCGGTTTGAGCGGCGCGCGCGGCTTCTTCTTCGGCGGCTTGCCGGGTTGCTTCGTTGACCGCGGCAAACACCGTATCGATATGTTCGGCAAAAATCGCTGTGGCCGATCCGCGCGTGCCCAGAACTGCGCTGGCGACATCGTCGGGCGCACGCGTGGCCAGTGTCGTGACCAGCGGGCCATAGACAGCCCAACTGGTCGAAAACGCCAGCACCAACCCGAACATCAGCATCCGCCCCGACAACCCGCCCAGTGCCAGGCGCGCACGCCCGGTTAACAGTGCAAGGCCATAGGCCGCGACATAAAGCGTCAACGCCACGGTCAGAGCCGGAGCCAGCATGCCCTGCGGCCCGAACAGGTGGCCGAAGCTGCCCGCACCTGCGCTGGCGGTCATGCAATCGACCGCGCGCAGCGTGGGCGCTACGCCATCGCCGGCTTGAGCCACGAGTGCGGCGCAGTCGGTCATTGCGCGGCCTCCTGCACGGCGTGCTGCTCTCCCGGCCATGGCGCCCCGATCAGCAGGGGATACCAGGCAGCGGGATCATCGCCCAGACGTTCGCGCAAGCCATCAAGCCTGCGCACTGTCGTCTCGCGCCCCGACAAGACCGTGACAAGATCATCCATTCCGCCCAGGTCGAGCCGCAGCACGGTTGATTCTTCGCCCTGCCGCACCAGAAAACATCGCCCCGCAGGCGGCAGGCTGCGCACGATATCGAGTTCGTGTTCGGACAGGCCAAACCCGGTGCAATAGTCTTCGGCACGCGCACGCGGGTTGGGCGTAAAGATCATCGTCGCTGTTTGTTCGACCAATGCGGCGGCGATCGAGCTGTCGAGTGCATCGCGTGCCGATTGGGTGGCAAAGCCCACCAGCGCATTGCGTTTGCGCAGCGTTTTCAGCCAGTCGCGAATGCGCGTGGCAAACACGGGATCGTCGAGCGCTTTCCACCCTTCGTCGATCAGGATCATCGTCGGCGTGCCGTCCAGCCGTTCCTCGATCCTGTGAAACAGGTACATCATCGTTGCAGTGCGCAAACGCGGCGCATCGAGCAGCGCGGTCATGTCAAACCCGAGCACCCGCTGCGACAGATCAAGCCGATCGCTGGCTGTGTCAAACAACCAGGCATGCGGCCCGCCGCTGCACCACGGATCAAGCCGGCTGGCCAGATCGCCAGGCACCGGGCGCCGACTGCCCGCCAGCAATTCGCGAAAATGCGTAAGCTGGCGCAATGCCGGATCATGCGCATAGGCCGCATCGACCGCGCTGGCGATAATTGCCGCTTCATCGGGGCCCCGCGCATCGAGCAGCACACCCAGCCAATCACGCAAAAACGCGCGGGTGCTCGCGCTGTCGGGCAGGGCCAGCGGATTGAACCCGGTCTGCGCGCCGGGCACAATGCGTTCATACCGCCCGCCGATGGCGCGGATAAACACTTCGGCGCCACGATCTTTGTCAAACAGGATCGTCCGCGGGGCAAACCGTTGGGCTTGTGCAGTCAGGAAATTCAGCACGACGGTCTTGCCGCTGCCCGAGGGCCCGATCAGCGTGAAATTGCCCAGATCGCCTTGATGCAGGTTAAGGAAATAGGGCGTGGCCGCCGTCGTTGCCAGCACTGTCACCGCATCGCCCCAATGGTTGCCATGCGCACGGCCCATCGGTGCGCCGTGGCACGCGGCAAAACACGCCATGTTGGCGCTGGAAATGAGCGCGCGGCGCACGATATACTGTTCGTTGCCGGGAAACTGCGCCCAGAATCCCGGCTCCAGATTGACATCTTCGCGCACTGCAATCGCGCCTGCATCGGCCAGGGCGCTGGCCACTGCGGTAACCCCGATATCGAGCACGGGCAGCGTATCACCGCGAACCAGCACGGTCAGGTGATGATCGCCATAGGCCGCTGCCCCCATGCCCAAGGCGTCGCGGGCGGCATGCAATTCGGCGCGTTCGGCCATGGCATCTTCATCGGCCGCGCGCAGGCGGCGCAGCGCGAGATCGATCCGTTCGCGGGCAATCTGGCGATCGGCAGGCGCCCAGGTCTCGGTCAGTACCAGTTCGGCATCAACCGCCAGCAGCGGATCGAGCAGTCCCGGCGCGGTCGCCTCGGGATAGTCCTTCACACTCACCAGCGCGGCAAAGCCGGGCAAGCCCGCCCCGCGCAACTCCATCGCATCCAGCCCGAAACTGGCGCGCATATAAGGCAGCATATGGCCGATATCGGTGCCTTCGACAGGGCGGCGCACCGGGCGCATTTCGCCGTTGTAAAGGCACGACAGCAATTCGAGCAATTCGTTGCACAGTCCGCCAGCGCCCTCATAATCGCCCAGAATGCGCGCGCCAGCCGGCGCCAGTGTCGCAGCCAGCCCTGCTGCGGCGGCCATCAAGGCGCGGGCTTCGGTCTGGTCGATCCCGGCTTCGGGCCCGCGCATCCGTCGGCGCAAGTTTTCCAGCCAGCCGGTCTTGCCCCGTGCGGGACGACGCAACAGCGTAATGAACTGGTCGTTGACATACATCTGCCCATCGGTGAGCCGATCGCGCCAGCGCGCGTCAATCCAGGT
>CAIPWG010000362.1 GCA_903868655.1 uncultured Sphingomonadales bacterium | reverse complement strand
CGGTCTCCTCGTTTGGGTTTCCAACAACCTCACTCTGGCACATTGCGATGCCGTACGGAGGCCGTCCACCCCAACAACCTGCAATGATCACAACGCATGCGCCCATTTGCGGCGTCCGATGGTCATGATGTGCCAAGGCTGATCGACGAGTTTGTTCCAAGCCTCGCAGCAATGGTCGATGATGTTGTCGTGGGATGTGAAGACCCGGTTGGAAAGCCAGTTGTCGCGCATGAACTGCCAGATATTTTCGACCGGGTTCAATTCCGGGCATTTGGGCGGCAACGGGATGATGGTGATATTGGCAGGGACTTCAAGCTTGTCCGTCGTGTGCCATCCGGCCTGATCCATCAGCACGACGGCATGGGCACGCGGCGCAACCGCCTGTGATATTTCAGCCAGATGCAGCGTCATGGTTTCGGTATTGCAGAACGGCAGTACCAGACCGGCGGCCTTGCCGTGCTCAGGGCAGATGGCGCCGAAGATGTAGGCTGATTTCGTCCGCTGGTCGTGTGGCGCCGAGGGCCGTGTCCCGCGTAGCGCCCAACGCCGGGTGATCTTGTTTTTCTGACCGATCCTGGCCTCATCTTGGAACCAGATTTCTATGGGTGTACCCTTCGGGAGACCGGCTCTGACTTTTGCCAGTTCGGCAGCAAAGCCCCCTTTTTGAACGCTTCGAGCGCATGCTCGTTCTGGGCATGGTGGCGCGGTCGCGCGGTCAGCTTCACGTAGCCCAGCCTCTTCAGCTCGCGCCCTACGGTCGTTTCATCAAGCGAGACCGCAAATTCGTCGTGAAGCCACTGAACCAGATCGATCAACCGCCAGCGGACAACGCCGTGGATCGCTGGAATTGGGCCACTTTCAACAATCGCAGCAAGCGCCTCGCGCTGGGTGTCGTTGAGCAATGACTGTCGACCGGGCGCCTTGCCATCGAGCAAGCCATCGGGACCGCGATCATTGAAGCGCTCAACCCAGTCGCGCACGATCTGCAAGCCGACCCCACCGACGCGCGCTGCCGCTGTCCGGCTCGCGCCGTCATAAATCTCTGCCAGTGCCAAAAGCCGTCGCGCCTGGTTCGCGCTCTTCGATGCCCGCGCCAATCGCCTCAGCGCAGCACCATCATAATCCGCCCGTAAATCGATCGCCAAACCCATGATACCGACCCTCCATCGTCGGCACCCATAGATTCAGACTTTTCGCGATTTGGGAATCCCAAGCGTGAGTCAGCCTCATCGCGGGTTGGTATAACACCATCGCACAAGCAGCAATCGCAAATCGGCCCGAAGACTCTTGTAAAGACATCGCTGGAGCGTCCTTTTGAGCGGCGGCCGCCGTTAACCTCGAATGAAAATATTGGTGGTCAGGCGTCCGCTGCGCGGATTGTCCGACAACACGGTGCCATCGGAGATAATCCCCGAATGCAGGAGATTGCCAGGATAGATCACCAACCGGTTGGCCCTGCCCGCCACTGCCCCGACTTGTTGATAGAACGCATTCGAATCAACAATATATTCAGGAAGATCTGGCGCGTTTTCACTTCCCGCACGCGCCACATAGTGCGCCAGATTGCCTTCGGTCACTGTCTCGATACCCGTCGCGCGATGGCGATAAAACGCAGTCCCCGCTGTTTCGCAGAGGTAATGCATGACCGCAAAATAGCGCGGATCGGTTGCATCGAAATGCGGCGACTGCTGCACCCGGCTCAGTCGTGCCGGTGGGCAGGTCACCATTGAAAAGCTGGCCTCGACCAGATCGCACCCGTCGATATCATAGGCGCCGGCGATAAACGGCAAGGCTGCCTCGATCAGGGCTTCGATGTAGGCGTTGGGCGCATCGGTGGCACCGATAATACGGCGCACACCCGGGTAATGGTTTGCTGCGGGCGGAAATGGCGCCAGCGCCGCGGCCATTGCGACAACCGGGGCCACGTCGCCCCAAAAATCATCGATTGTCACCACCGGCGTGGCGTCCCGCCCTACGCGCAGCAGCGCGGGACGCATGGCCGGATTGGCAAGGGCAGAACCTTCCATCAACTCTGCCCTCCCGGATACCGTACTTATAGATCAGAACGTATACTTCACCCCGGCCTGGAACCGGCGCGCATTGCCGCCAAGGCCATTTTCCACCAGCGTTGGCGCACTGCCCGCCGAGGTGCTGCCAGCGCCCCACGCGGAATAGCTGCGGTTGAGCCAGTTAAACGCATTGTAGACCTGAAAATCGACAGTCAGCTGGTGGCTTTCTGCAAACGGCATCTTGAACGTCTTGGCGATACGCAAATCCAACTGCTTGAATCCGATCAACGGCTTTGGCGAATAGACACCGCTGAAATTGGCGTAGCAACACGCCCCAGCCGGCGCATTGCCGAAGACCACCGTGCCAAACCGCGGACCTGAATTCAGGTTGACCGTACCCGACAGCGTGACATCGTAGGGAGCGCGATAGTTTGCCGTCGTGTTCCAGATCCAGTCAGGCACACCGGCCACAAAGCCGTTGCCATAGGCAGTCTGGCTGCCGCCGTTGAAGAATTCATCGGCATTGTAGTCGGGTGCTGCATCATTGGTGCGGGCGCGCTGAATGGTCAGCGCTGTGGTAAAGCCCCATTTGGACGTCTTGGTAAAAGGCTTTTCGGCCTGAAAGTACAACGCCGTCAGCCAAGCCTTGCCGTTGCTCTGGCCAAGATCAAGTTTGCCGTTGAAACCGGGCACCTGACCGTTTGCAGGAAAGTTGTCTTCGATCCAGCCAAGACCCTGGCTGGTATAAGTACCGTCGGGCAGACGGTTGCCGCGCACATATTGAAAGATGTTGTGCGACCGCACGTGCGACAGGGTCAGCGTCGTTTTGATGTCGCCAAACTGTTTGCGTACCCCGATGTCGAACTGGTCGGAGAACGGCAGTGGTGTGTTGTTGTTCATCAACCAGATACTGCCCGCCGCCGCGTTCGAAGCCTGCACCGCGGCCCGCAGGGTGGCCGGGTTCAGGAAGCCCGAATTCCACACCAGACAGTTGGACAAAGCAGCGGCACCGGTTGGGCAGGTGCTGCCCGGCGCAACGAAGTTGACACGAGCATTGTTTGACGCGTTGGTCTGCGATTCAATCACCGATTCAATGAACAGGCTGCGGTCAAAATAGCGTCCGGCTCCGCCAAAGATCACGAAATCGCGATCACCGTTAACGTCGTAGGCGAAGCCTACGCGTGGCTGGAAATTGGCGTATTGCAGTTTGCGGTTGTTTCCAGTGGAGATATAATCCCGGTAATTAATTCCCGCTGCCGCAAGGTTGGGATAATTCGCCAATCCAGCGACGATGCTGGCAGGCGTTACGTACTTGTTGTTGTTCGGATTGGTTTCAAGATCCCAACGCAGGCCATAGTTGAATGTCCAGTTGTCGTTTGGCTTGTATTCGTCCTGAACGTACAGTCCAATCTGTGTATCTTTGGCCTTATATGTTGGCGAAGCCTCGATATTGATGTCAGCACCATAGGGTATCTGCACAGTTGGGTCAAAGTTGGTACCAGCACCTTGGTTAAGGTAATAGAACCGGCCATTATCGGCATTGGTGACATTGCGGGCAAGATCGAGCGCAATAATTTGTCCGCCAAGCTTGATCTTGTGGGCATCACGGGTGACAACAAAGTCATCTTTGAAAGTCAGCGATGTCTGACGATCGCCTTGCGTGAAGAAATGCGCACCGAGTTCGGCATTGTTGTTGAACGTGCGGTTGGCCGGGTCGGACAGGTTCGTTGGATTGACCAGGTTGGAAATGTTGTATTCCGGGCCCGTGCCGATCGTTGGCGTGCTTTGCGTGTCGATATCATACGACACATAAAAGTTGTTCACCGTCGTCGCGGTCGCATGTTTCCAGGACAGCTGATACCGCGTTTCCTGAGTTTGAATGTTGCGCGCGTGGGTGATGGCTGCGTTGGAATCAATATCGCCCAGATTGGTTTCCCGCCGCACATACCCTTCAAGGTTCACGGTATCCTGCGGGGTGGCGTAAAACGTCAGCTTCCCGAAATAGAGCCCCTGATGGAAATTGTAATTGTGCGCGACACCGGTGATCTGGCTGACCACATTGTCGGGATAACCGCCCGGAGTCGGGTTCAGCATGCTGGTGGCGCCAGGCAGGTTTTCCGAAACAGCCTCCGCCGCGACGTAGAAAGTCAGCTTGTCCTTGATAATCGGTCCACCGAGGTCCGCGCCGAACTGCTTGCGGTTATACTCTGCTTTCGGAACATTGTTGAGCTTGTCAAAATACGACCGCTCGATGAACGAATTCGGCTGAAATTCGACGAACAGGCCACCGTGGAAGGTGTTGCCGCCAGTCTTGGTGATCGAATTGATGACGGCCGTGCCAGCCTGACCGGTTTCCGCACCGAAATTCTGCGTTTCGATCTTGTATTCCTGGATCGCGCTTTGCGGAAACGGGTTGCCGCCCTGACCGAAATTCTGCCCCAGCACGCCGCCATGGTTGATGGCATTCTTGAAGCTGACACCGTCGATGAACACATTGACGTTGGATGGGCTCAGCGCGCCGGCCTGAACTTGTGCCGCACCGCCGAAATTGGCGATCTGGATGCCTGGCGCCAATGCAGCAAAGCTGAGGAAGTTGCGCGAATCCTGCGGCAGGTTTTCAATCTGGTCGGGCGTAATGCTGGTCGCAATATCTTGCGTTCGCACTTCAATCCGGCTTCGGGTGCCGGTTACAACGATCTGCTTGTCACCAGCGCCGACTTTATCGAAATCGACGACTGTGGTGGAACTGACCGACAGGGTGACATCCTGCGGCGCGCGGTCGCCGACAGTGATGCGGTAGGTTGAAGGACGCAGCCCAAGGATCTGGTAGTTTCCTTTGGCATCGACAATCGCTGTCGACTTGTGCCCGGTTACCGTGTCGACGATCTGAACCTGCGTCCCCGCGGCGACACCGACAACGCGCCCCTGCAACGCAGCATCGCCCTGGTCGGCATACGCCGGCGACGCCATCACCAGCGCGGTCGCAACGGCCAATGTCGAAATCGTGCTGCGATCAAAACGGCGCGCGGCCGCAACTGCGTATGATGTGCTCATGTCCCTCACCCTCTCACGTTTTTCATTCGCTCTGCGCTTCTGCCCGGCGCTGGCGCACTGCGCGTTACGCACACGTGCCCTGCTCGATGCAAAAACTCGGTATGAAACCGGTTACAACATCGCGTAACCGGTTACAACCCAAAAACCTGATCCGCCAAACCACCGCCAATTCACTTCAAAGTTTGAGTGAATGCGTGATCTTGCCGGTATTCAGCCCGAAATTCAGCCGCTGCGAATGCACTGGCGTCGGTCGGGGTTCCACGATGCGCCGAATATAGTCGGCATGGCCAGTCATACGACTGGCCGTGTCCTCGATGACATCCTCGATGTCCGCTAGGAAAGCACGCACTTCGTCTTCGGGCAACATATCCACCATCGGATCATGCTGCATCGGCAAGCCTTGGCCAATCAGTACCTGAACCCAGCTTTCTTCTCGAAACAACTCGGCTTTGTGGTGCATGAAAAAGCGCGCCGACGCACGAAACAGGTCCAACCGCTCTGCCAGGCTGTCTGGCACCGCCATATGTTTCAGATAAGCCCAAAACGGCGTGTCTTCGCGTTGGGTAACTTTGTAATGGGCGATGATGAAATCGCGGATGTCGGCATATTCAAAATCGGTCTGGCGATTGTATTCGGCAATGTCTGCCGCATTGAAGGCCCGCCCGGGAAACAGCGCGACAAGCCGGAATATGGCGGTCTGGATAAGGTGAATGCTGGTCGATTCCAGCGGTTCGAGAAAACCCGAGGACAGACCGATCGCCACAACGTTTTTGTCCCAGGCGCGGTGCCGTTTGCCGGGGCGGAACCGCACCGGCATGGGATCTTTCAGTGGTTTGCCATCCAGATTGCCCAGCAGCACCTGGGCTGCGGCATCATCGCTGATGTGTGACGACGCATAAACGTGCCCATTGCCAATTCGATGTTGCAACGGGATGCGCCACTGCCAGCCTGCGCCATGCGCGGTGGACCGCGTGTAAGGTGTCAGGGTTTGCGCGTTTTCGCAGGGAACTGCCCATGCACGATCACACAGCAGCCATTGGTTCCAATCTTCATATCCAACGCCCAGCGCCTCTCCGATCAGCAGACCACGCATGCCCGAACAGTCGATGAACAGATCGCCGGTTACCCGTCGCCCGTCGGAGAGGATGACGTCTTCGACAAAGCCGGTCTGCGCATGGCGCGACACCGACACAATGCGCCCTTCGATCCGTTCGACACCACGCGCTTCGGAAATCTTGCGCAAATGCGCCGCATAAAGTCCTGCATCGAAATGAAACGCATAATCGATATCGGCCAGCGGCGAGCCGGGCGTGCGCGTATCGGGCTCGGAAAATCGCCCTTTGCGCGCAGCAACGCAATTCAACGCATAATGGTCAAAATGCTTGGCCTCGCCCTTTTTGGCCATTTTCAGCCACAACTGATGGGTGTGAAGCCACAGATTGTCCTGACCGATCTTGCCGAACCCGTGGATATAACTGCTGCCCCGATCGCGCCAGTTGACGAATTCAATCCCCAGCTTGAACGTTGCTCGGGTGGCGCGGATCATTTCAGCAGTATCAACCCCGGCCAGCGTATTATAAGTACGTATCGCGGGGATGGTTGCCTCTCCGACACCGATCGTGCCGATTTCTTCGGATTCAATCAGCCTGATCGCATAACCGCGCGTGAAGAGCTTTGACAGCAAAGCTGCCGTCATCCAGCCGGCCGTGCCACCGCCGACAATGGTGATTGTGCTTATGGGCGGATTGGCATGCTCGGTCATTGACCCGTTCCTTGCTGCATCCTCGAGGCCGACGGTGTTGTTCGACCAATTTTTTTCGTAACCGGTTACATAAAGAAGATGCTGACCGGGTTCAATCGACTTCCTTCAACGCACACCAACGGGCACGCATTCGTCCAACGTTCTAGACGGCGTCGACAAATTCAAATGTGCCATGCACACCCTCGTCTTGCGCCGATGGGGCAATCCACACGTCAAATTGGCCCGGTTCAACCGTTGGGGTGAGACCCATGCCGATAAAGGTCAGATCTGTGCGGTGCAGCGTAAATTGCACATCGCGCTTTTCGCCGGGTTCCAGCGTCACTTTGGCAAATGCTTTCAATTCGCGGACCGGTCGGGTCACGCTTGCCGCGCGATCGTGGATGTAAAGCTGCGCCACTTCGGCCGCAGAGCGCCGACCATGGTTGGTCAGTTTTGCCGAAATCGTGATCGACCCGTCGCGTGACAACACGGGCTTGTCGAAAGCCAGGTCCGAATAGCTGATTTTGCCATAAGTCAGGCCATGACCGAACGCGAAGAGCGCCGTGTCGGGGACGCCACGGTAATGCGCCTTGTATGGCTGCAATGGACCGGCCGCTTGTGGCCTGCCCGTGCTTTTGTGATCATAGTGATAGGGCTCCTGCCCCGATTCATGGGGGAAACTGATCGGAAGCCGACCCGATGGGCCATAATCGCCGTAAATGACTTCGGCCAGCGCATGGCCGCTTTCAGAGCCCAATTGCCAGGTAATCAGGATCGCGGAAGCATCGCGCACCGCGCCCGACAACGCCAAGGCGCGCCCGTTTTTAAGCACGACAACGATCGGCTTGCCAGTGGCAGCGATCGCCTCGGCCAGTCGCTGCTGCGCCGCCGGCACCGTAATTTCGGTACGCGATTGCGCCTCACCCGACCATTCCTGGCTTTCGCCAACCGCCAGCAGCACGACATCGGCGGCTTGCGCAGCCGCCACCGCAGCCTCGATCCCACCAGGCAGGGGCGCATCGATACCGCACCCGGGCACAACCGTGATCTGCCCACCTGCGCTACGCAGGCCAGTCGCCAGATCGACACCTTGCGCATCATCGCCATAGACCGACCAGCCGCCGATAATGTCATGAGCACCGGAGGAAAACGGGCCAATCAAGGCGATCCGGGTGGCGCGTGCCAGCGGTAACAGATCGCCATCGTTTTTGGCCATCACGATTGATTTGCGCGCAGCCTCGCGCGCCAGGGCCAGCGCTTCGGGACGCCGTGATCGCGCGGCTTCGCGGGCAGGATCGATCCGGCGCAGCGGATTATCGAACAGGCCGAGCATGGCCTTCATCGCCAGCACGCGCCGCACCGAGCGATCGACCGCAGCTTCGGGCACCAACCCATCGCGCACCAGGCTGGGCAGATGCAAACGGTAGAGATCACTCTCCATGCTCATGTCGACACCGGCAAGGAAAGCGAGCCGCGCCGCATCACGCCCGTCGCGCGCAACCCCATGCGCAATCAATTCTTCATCCCCGGTATAGTCAGAGACCACAAGCCCACGGAACTGCCATTCATCGCGCAGCACATCGCTCAACAACCAGTGATTCGCCGTCGACGGAACCCCGGCGATCTCGTTGAACGAGGCCATTGTCGTGCCGCAACCTGCCGCAAAGGCAGATTGAAACGGTGGCAGATAAACTTCGCGCAAAGTCCGTTCGGAGATGTCGACAGTGCTGTAATCCAGTCCCGCCTCAGCCGCTCCATATGCCGCAAAATGCTTGGCACAGGCCATGATGGCATCGTCAGCTGCCAGACTGTCACCTTGAAACCCGCGCACGCGCGCAGCGGCAAACAACCGGCCCAGCAAGACATCTTCGCCGGCGCCTTCCATAGCCCTGCCCCAGCGCTGATCGCGGGCGATGTCGACCATGGGCGCAAAAGTCCAGTCGATGCCTGCGCCTGATGCCTCAAACGCGGCAACGCGTGCGGTCCGCTGCGCCAGTTCGGGCTCAAAACTGGCGACCTCGCCAACAGGGATCGGAAAAATTGTGCGGTGGCCATGGATGACATCGGCCGCGAAAATCAGCGGTATTTTCAACCGTGATCGTTGCATCACGGCCTTTTGCATGCGCAGCGCCATGGTTGCGCCATTGACGTTGAATACCCCGGTCAACCGCCCCGCGACCGCGTCTTCGATCTGCGCCGTAAAATTGGTTGAGCCACCCGGAGGGTTGAGCCCGGCGGCACGATCGCCGCCCCACGCAGACGCCATCAACGTCAATTGACCAGCCTTTTCCTCCAGGGTCATGCGCGCGATCAGCGGGTCGATAAAACCGGGCACATTCTGTGTAGCCGCCTGCGCCAAGCCCGCGCGCAGCGGGCTGATTGCCCATGCGCTGGCCAGCCCGAGCGCATGGATTGCGCTTCGTCGCGACATACGGGCAGGCAGCATGCAAATCTCCCGGTAATTTCCGCCGCCCCGCTCGGCGACACCCTGCTTCTTTGCTGAAGCCTTGGGTTGACTGGATCAAGTAACCGGTTACATATGCAAAGCCGACGCGCTTGGCAATCGCTCTTGCGTCTCGCTATGGTCATCACGTCAAAAAGGTTGAACTGCGAGAGGGCCAGCGTGTCGGGATCATCGGCAACTATCAGAGATGTCGCGCGATTGGCCGGATTTTCGGTCGCCTCCGTGTCGCGCGTGCTCAACAACAGCGGCAAGGTCAATCCGGCCACCCGCGAATGCGTACTGAGTGCGGTGCGCGAGCTGGGCTATTCACCCAATCTGGCCGCGCGCAGCCTGAGCACGGCGCGCAGCCACGCGATCGGCGTGATACTGCCGGACATGCACGGCGAATTTTTCGGTGAACTGGTTCGCGGGATGGACCGTGCGGCCAGTGAACATGGCTATCTGCTGTTGCTGTCAAACATCCATGCCGACCCGCAAATGGCCAATCACGCGCTGGCCGCGATGCGCGGCCTGGTCGATGGGGTCATCTTGATGGCGCCGCAATTGCCTGAAATGGAACGCGAAAGCGCCCTGCCACAGGGATTGCCAGCGGTGCTGGTCAACAGTCCCGGTGGGCATGGCCACCACGCGCTGCGGATCGATAACGTCGGCGGAGTGACGGCGATGGTCACCCACTTGCTCGAAACCGGCCGCCGGACGATCGTGCATCTGGCTGGCGCACGGCAAAACCTTGACGCAATGGAACGCCAGCAGGCCTATCGCGATACCATGGCGCGATTGGCACCCGATTTGCCCGTGCGCGTGCTGGAAGGCACGTTCGACGACGCCAGCGGCACCGTGCTGACCCAGCGCCTGATCGACGAAGGCCTGCCGGTGGACGCCATATTGGCAGGCAATGACATGATGGCGTTGGGCGCCCTGCTGACCTTGCGCGAAGCGGGCGTGGCAGTACCCGACCGCGTGGCAGTTGCCGGGTTCGATGATGTGCCGCTGGCCCGATATCTCGATCTGAGCACGATAAGCGTAGATATCGTGGGCCTCGGGATGCGGGCTGTCGAAGTGCTGATTGCGGGCATGGGCGGCGATGCCAGCCCTCCCCGAACCGAATTGAACAAGACCCGGCTGGTTCTGAGAGGGACGACACGGCCAGCCTGCTGACGGAGACTGAGCATGGTGATGATGATAGGCCGGCGCGCAGCCTTGCGCGCCGCAGGGACAGTTGCGTTCTTGGCGGGGAGCGGCCCGGCTTTGGCGCGAAGCCAGACTTTGCCCACGGTTTTCGCGGACATTGAAGAACGCACGTTCCGTTTTTTCTGGGATTGCGCCGATCCCGACACCGGCTTGATGCCCGATCGCTGGCCAACGCGGACATTTTGTTCGATCGCCGCGGTCGGTTTCGCCCTAACCGCTTGGCCACTTGGCGTTGAGCGCGGCTGGATCAGCCGCACGGCGGTGCGCGAACGGACTTTGCGCACTTTGCGGTTTCTGGCCCGGTTGCCGATGGGTGACGCAACGGAGGGAGTGGCCGGGCATAAGGGGTTTTTCTATCATTTCCTCGACATGAAGACGGGCCTGCGTGCAGCACATTGCGAATTGTCGAGTGTAGATACCGCATTGTTTCACATGGGCGCGTTGTTTGCTGCCGGCTGGTTTGACGCCGATCATCCCGAGGAGCAGGAAATTCGCACGCTGGCGATCGATCTGGTCGATCGCGCCGAATGGCCGTGGATGCAGTCGCGCGGAACGTTGATCTCGATGGGCTGGCATCCCGACACCGGGTTCATCGAACGCGGCTGGGATGGATATAACGAAGGTAAGCTGGTCTATGTGCTGGCGCTGGGCAGTGCGCGCCATCCCGTGGCTGCCTCCAGCTGGCAGGACAGTTGGTGCGCCAGCTACAATCGCTTTTGGCGCGGCGAAGGGGCACAACGGCGCCTCGCCTTCGCTCCGCTGTTCGGGCACCAATACAGCGAATGCTGGATTGATTTTCGCGGTATCTTCGATGCGGCCATGCGCTCGGCGGGTTTTGATTACTTCGAAAATTCGCGCCGTGCCGTGCTTGCCAACCGGGGCTGGTGCATGGACAATCCGAACGGTTGGTCCGGTTATTCGTCAACGATCTGGGGCCTGACAGCTTGCGACGGCCCAGGCGATTTTCCGGCGCAAAACGGCAAGCATCGCTACGCCGGATACGCCGCACGCGGACCGGACAATGAACCGGATGGATTTGATGATGGCACGATCGCCCCCACCGCCGCGATCGCATCATTGCCTTTTGCACCAGATGTTTGCGTCGCGGCAACGCTTGCGCTCCGGGCCCGGCCCGATCCCCGCCTTTACGGACGCTATGGCTTTGCAGATGCGTTCAACCCCAGTTTTCGGGACACGTCAGCGCGGGTGGAAACGGGCAGTGTCGACGCGGATCTCGGGTGGGTAGCAACGGACATGCTGGCGATTGATCAAGGCCCGATCCTGACCATGCTGGCCAATTATCGCACTGAGAGTGTGTGGCGCGTCATGCGCCAATCGGCCCATATCCAGCGGGGCCTGAAGCTTGCGGGTTTTACCGGTGGCTGGATCCGCTGAACGCAATCACGAACGGTTCATCGATTGGCAGCGCAGAACAATGATCGGCCCGGAACGGTTGGCCGTTAAAACCGCTCCGGGCATATCAATCGTGTCCGCTCAGAATTTTGCCGCGAGTTCGATGCCCACCATCCGGCGGCTGCCCGGCGAAATGAACGATCCGCCGAACTCAACCGCCGGGATCACTTCGTTCAGATACTGCTTGTCGAGCAGGTTGTTGGCGAACACCGACACGGTATAGCTGCCAGCATGCAGACCGGCGCGCAGATTGACGATGCCAAAGGCGTCGCGCCGCGTCTTGCTGAAGTTGGCGTTCCCCACGGCTGCCGGCAGTGCCAAGGCCGAAATCGGCAAAAGGCCCGAGAACAGGGTCGGCACCGTATTGTTCTGCACGGTGCTGAACCAGGTGGGCCCGGTCAGCCGGTAATCGGCGCGCACGAACACGCTGGACGACGCACCAACGGCCTGTTCGCCCTCGGCACCGAGGTTCAAAGTATACTTGGCGGTATAGGGTGACTCATTGCCCACTGTTTCTGGTCGGGCACTGTTCCGTTTGATCTGGCTGTCGGTGTAGTTGAACGATCCGAACAGTTTGATCCCCTTTGCAGGCTTCACGTTCAAGTTGAATTCCGCGCCCTTCAAATCGACAAGATCAATATTCGAAACGACGCGCAACAGGCCAAAGCTGCCGACGAAAAATTCGAAGAACTGCATGTTGTGAACCTGGGTGTAGAACCCGGCCAGATCGAACGACACCATGTGGTCGAACAGATTGCCTTTCACGCCAGCTTCGAACGCGCTTGACCATTCCTTGTTATACTGGTCGCTGATATGCACATCGGCGCCCAGCGGTGTGACGAAATTGGTCTGAATGATCGCGGCAGAGCCCTGGTTGTTGAACCCGCCCGATTTGAAACCGATCCCCCAGTTGCCATAGACATTCACCGCGTCGGCCGGTTTCCAACTGAGCGTGACCTTGGGTTCAAGCTGACTGAAGGTCGCACTTTTGGGTACGAGCGGCCCGAACGCCTGCCCGGGATTGATCGGACCGCCCGTGAACGGGTCGGTCGCGGTCGGAACGAGGGAGTTGGTGCTGCGGCTTTCGCTGTCATAACGCAATGCCAAACCTGCGGTAAACTCTTGCGAAGGCTTGTATTCCAACGATCCGAAACCCGCAAAAACATTGGTTCCGAAGTTGTCGGACACCAACAGCGTCGTGGGATTGGTGGTGTTGGGCGCATTGTAAAGATTGGCCAACACGCCCTGCCCCTCGTCAGCCCCCAGGCTCACCCCGACAGCCCGCTGGATATGCAGGTAATATGCGCCAACGCGCCAGTTGAGCGGGCCGTTGCCCGTCGATTCCAGACGCCATTCGGTGCTGATGTCATGCTGACGACGGATCTGGAACTGTGTACCGTCGCACGTTGTCGGGCTGTAGGGACCGAATGTCGATCCAGTGGTTGGCGCAAACAGAAACGGCACCGGCGTGGCGCCCACAAATCCGGGCTGGTTGACCTTGTACCCGGTCAAGGCTGCGGTCGAAGCAAAGCACGCATTGACTGCGGGCTGCGCTGCCGGGTTGGCTGCGCTCAGGAACCGGGCAAAGTCCGCCGAAGTGCCGTCAGCAATCAGGCTTTGATCAACATTCGAAAAACTGACCCAACCCACCAATTTCATCTGGTCGGTCAACCGCTGGTCCAGTTTGAGCGACGTGTCAAAGCTGTACTGGTCGTTGCTGGGTTTGATATTGCTGTAAAAATGAAACGGGTGCTGATTGACGTCTTCGTTGAACGCGGGGTTCACACCGGCGAACAGCGGCAGGGCGAATGCAGCGTTGAAGGGCAACGAGGCCCCGTGGAATTCGGCATAACGCATTTTGAAATCAAGCTGCGTATCGGTGCCCTTGCCGTAGACGAGACGGCCATCGACCGACCAGTTTTTCTTTTCATCAACGGTCTTGGAATTACCCGTGAATTCATTGTGATAGAATCCATCGGTCTTGTAATACGAGGCGGATACGACATAGCCGATCCGATCGGTCAGCGGACCTGCAACATGGGCCTTGGCATCGATTGTGTTGTACATGCCATAAGACGCATCGATTGCAGCGGTGGCCACATCAGTCGGTTTGATGGTTTGCACGACAATCGCCCCGGCGGCAGCGTTCCGCCCATAGAGCGCGCCTTGCGGACCTTTCAGGATTTCGACCTGGTTGATCGTACCCTGATCCTGATTGAGATCGGCCACATTGGTCTTGAGAATGCCGTCAACTACCAGCGCCACCGAGCTTTCGGCATCGCGCGCGCCGTTCATCCCGCGAATGTTGATCTGGGTGTCACCCGCTTCGGCCGTTCCCGTCACGATTGTCACGCCGGGGGTCAACTGGGTGAAATCTTCTGCGCGCTTGGCCCCGGTGTTGGCCAGTGCCGCTGCAGTGAGCACCGAAACCGAAGCTGGCACATCCTGCAGCCGCTCGTTCTGCCGCCGCGCAGTTACGATAATGTCTTCGCCCGGCTTTGCCGCGGGCGCTTCATCGGCCAACGCCGGCAGAGCCACCATCGTCAGACCAACGGTTAAAGTCAGACACGACGTCTGAAGCCACGGTGAAATTCGCATCGCTTGACTCCCCTTTGAACCCATGCGCGGCAAACCCACCCCCTCGGTGGCAACAGTGTGTGCGATCCTCCCGGCCAAAAATCCTGACTTTGGCGACCGGGCGATCGAAGCTTGCCGTGGGTTACGATTATTGTATACAATTGCTGCAGGTCAAGCTCCTTGGGAGAAATCATGTCTCGCGCCTCTGACAGGGCCTACTCGGCGATCCGCAACATGATCCTCGCGGGCGAATTGCCAGCCGGGACCGCGTTGGGCGAAGAAGCTCTGGCCGAAAGGTGCGGCGTTTCGCGCACCCCGGTGCGCGAGGCACTGCGCCGCCTCGAAGTCGATATGCTGGTCGCACGGACCGACACGCAGCGCAGCTATGTGCCCGAATGGTCACTGCACGATGTGCGCGAAGCGTTTGATCTGCGCGCCATGCTAGAGGCCTATGCCGCACGCCGGGCCGCTGAACGCATGACCCCTGATTCGCTGGCCGGGCTGCGCGCCGCCAATGCCCAGATTGCCCAAGCGATCACGCAGTCAAAGCCCGATGTTACGGCGTTTCTTGAAGGTAACCGCGTGTTCCACGCGGCAATCCTCGAAGCCGCGGGTTCCCGCAGGCTGGTGGCGCAACTCGGCGCGCTGGTCGAACAGCCCGTCGTGTGGCGCACCGCGCACCATTACGGCCCGGATGCCCTGCACCGGTCATGGTCCGAACACGAAGAATTGATCGCCGCTTTTGCCCGCGGCGATGGCGCTTGGGCAGAAGCGATCATGTCGAGCCACATTTTGCGCGCCTATCACGCTTATGCCGATGCCCATCGGGGCATGGCCGGCAAAAGCGCCGCCACCACAATCATGGCCCCGGCGCAGGAGGCTCTGGCATAATGTATACAAATTCGGTGGAAATTCTGGAAGTCGCACCGCGCGACGGATTGCAGAACGAGAAGACCGTCATCGCCACCGACGAAAAGGTCTCGCTGATCGCGCGGGCCATTGCGGCTGGTGCGCGCAGGATCGAGGCAACGAGTTTCGTCAATCCCCGCGCTGTGCCACAGATGGCCGATGCCGATGAAGTCGCTGCACGGTTGCCGCATCATGATGACGTGACGTACGTTGGATTGGTAATGAACCAGCGCGGCGCCGAACGCGCCCTCGCCACCGGCAGGATCGATCAACTCGGCGCGGTCGTGGTTGCCACCGATACGTTTGCGATGGCCAATCAGAACCAGACCAGCGATGGTTCGGTCGATGCAGCGCGCGCCATCATTGCTATGGCGCAAACCGCTGGCAAGACCGGCCAGGTGACAATTGCCGCAGCGTTTGGGTGCCCGTTCGAAGGCGAAGTGGCTGAAGAACGCGTGCTCGCCATGGTCGAGTCTTTGGCAGAGGCCGGTCCGGTCGAGATCGGACTGGCTGATACGATTGGTGTCGCCAACCCTGCGCATGTCGATCGACTGGTACGCCGGGTGCGGGACCTTGTTGGGCCTATCCCGGTAAGGGTGCATTTTCACAATACGCGCGGCACGGGCCTCGCCAATGTCTGGGCTGCGGTGGCGGCGGGCGCGCGCACGATTGATGCTGCGATTGGCGGTCTCGGCGGCTGCCCATTTGCACCGGGCGCGTCGGGCAATGTGGCGACCGAAGATGTCGTATACATGCTCGAACGCGCAGGATTTCAAACCGGAATCGACCTTGGCCAATTGGTCGAAACCAATCACTGGCTTGGCACACTGATGGGCCGGACGTTGCCCGGCATGGTGGCGCGCGCACCCGTTTTTCCGAAACTGTCATAATCAATTGGCGGTCCTGACCGCAAATGTCTTCATTTCTGGGGGTTAAGCATGGGTTATCGATTGGGCGTTGATGTCGGCGGCACGTTCACCGATCTGCTGCTGTTGGAAACCGGTACGGGCGCATTCTGGCGTCACAAAACGCCGTCCACCCCGCACGACAGCTCGGTCGGCATTCTTAACGGGGTGACCGCAATTTGCGATGCTGCAGGCATAGCGCATCATGCGATCGAGACATTCCTGCACGGCACAACCGTCGCCACCAACGCTGTGCTGGAGGGCAAGGGTGCGCGGGTCGGCCTGATCACCACCGAAGGCTATCGGCATATCATGCAGATCGCGCGCAGCTTCGTGCCTGGCGGGCTGGCGGGCTGGATCATCTGGCCAAAGCCGCAGCCACTGGCCGCATTGGAACATACGGTTACGGTCAAGGGCCGGATTGGCGCAGACGGTGCCGAAATCCGCCCGCTCGATGAGGCGGATGTGCGCCATCAATTGGGACTGCTGAAAGCTGCCGGGGTTGAAGCGGTTACAGTCAGCCTGATCAACGCCTACGCCAATGGCGCGCACGAGGCACGTATCGGTGAAATCGCGCGCGAGGTGATCCCCGACGCGCCGGTATCGCTCAGCCACGAAGTCTTGCCCGAAATGCAGGAATACGAGCGCACGCTGACCACTGTGGCCAACGCGGCCGTACGGCCGATCGTCGGCAAATATGTCGCCAATCTGCGCACCCGGCTGGCCGAGGCAGGTATGGCGGGGAACCTGTCGCTGCTGCGCTCCGATGGCGGGCTGATGAGCGCGCACAAGGCCGAAACCCAGCCGGTCAACATCCTGATGTCTGGCCCGGCGGGTGGTGTCACAGGCGCGATCTGGGTCGGTCGCAATGCCGGCATCCGCAATATCATGACCCTGGATGTGGGCGGCACCTCCACCGATGTTGCGCTGATCGAAAATCTTGAGCCACGCCGCCAACGCACCACCGAAGTGGGCCACTTGTCGGTGCGCGCCTCTGCGCTGGATGTGAAGACCGTTGGTGCGGGCGGCGGGTCGATCGCATATGTTCCCGAATTGACCGGGGCCTTGCGCGTCGGTCC
The DNA here is from genome assembly GCA_903868655.1 of uncultured Sphingomonadales bacterium. Classification (GTDB taxonomy): domain Bacteria; phylum Pseudomonadota; class Alphaproteobacteria; order Sphingomonadales; family Sphingomonadaceae; genus Novosphingobium. The sequence goes on along the minus strand of CAIPWG010000362.1, from coordinate 2,047 downwards.
GCAATCGGCGGGCGCCGTGCCCGGCCCGGTTGCTTATGGCAAAGGTGGCGAGGCGCCGACAGTGACCGATGCCAACGTCGTGCTCGGCTATCTGCCCGAAAACCTGTTGGGTGGCACGTTCAGGCTGGACCGTGACGGCGCACGTGCCGCGGTGCAGACCATAGCCGACAGGCTGGGCATCGGCCTGATGGAAGCGGCACGCGGGATCATCGACATCGTCAATGAAAACATGTTTGGCGCCCTGCGGATGATTTCGGTGCAGCAGGGTTATGACCCACGTGACTTTGCGCTGATGGGCTTTGGCGGTGCGGGACCGTTGCATGTTAATGCGGTGGCGCGCCTGATGGGCAGCTGGCCCGCGATTTCACCGGTCTCACCGGGCGTGCTTTGTGCTTTGGGCGACGCCACCACCCGCATGCGCACCGAAACCGCACGCAGCTTTTCGCGACTGGCCGCACAGACCAGCGCGGACGACCTGATCGCCATCCTCGACGATATGGCCACCCAGACGCGTGCCGAATTGATCGCCGACGGCGTATCAGCAGACGAAGTATCGAGCCTGTTTGAAGTCGACGTGCGCTATGCGGGTCAGGCGTTCGAAGTGCCGTTGACCATCACCCCCGAAGATCTGCGCCGCGATGGTGTGGCCGGGATTCTGACACGGTTTGATGCCGAGCACTTGCGGCTGTTCACGTTCAACATGGAAACCCCGCACGAGATCGTCAATCTGCGTGCCGTAGCGCTGGGACAAGTGCCGGACTTGCCCGCGCCCGAAATTCCCCGAGGCGATGGCAATCCGGCAGCGGCATTCATGCGCGAACACGTGATGTGGATGGATGGGCGCGAACAGACCGGTGCCATTTATGATCGTGCCAAATTGCGCGCAGGCGATGTGATCCCCGGCCCAGCCATTGTGTGCGAAATGGATTCTACCACCCTGATCGAAACCGGATGCGTTGCCACTGTTGACCATTGCGGCAACATCCTGATCCAGCCGGCCTGAAGGAACCCCGACCATGCCAGCAACCATTCTCCAGACCAATGACACCCCGTTCAACCGCGTCGCGATCGACCCGGTCACGCTCGACATCATCGAAAACGCGCTACGCAACGCGCGCATAGAGATGGACGCGACATTGGTGCGCACGGCCATGTCGCCGGGCATCCGGGAACAAGGCGATGCCTTTCCGATGATTGCCGATCGTACGGGCAAGATGATCGTCGGCCAGTTCGGCAGCTTCATCGAAGGTTTCTTGCGAAATTTCGACGGAACACTCGAAGATGGCGACCTGATTTTTCTGTCGGACCCCTATTCGGTGGATGGCGCGATCAGCCATTCCAACGACTGGCTGGTGCTGTTGCCGGTATTCAAGGAAGGTCGGCTGATCGGCTATACCTCGATGTTTGGGCACCAAAGCGATATCGGCGGCAAAGTGGTCGGGTCGATGCCGATCAACGCCCATTCAATTTTTGAAGAAGGCGTGCGCATCCCGCCGGTCAAGCTTTGGAAAAAGGGCACTTTCAACGAAGACCTGCTGAAACTGGTACTGCACCAGACGCGCAAGCCAGACTGGTGCCAGGCCGATCTCAACGCGCTGATCGCCAGTTGCCGGGTGGCCGCTCGCCGCGTGATCGAAATGGCCGAACGCTTTGGCGACGATGTTTATTTTTCCGCCACGCAAGAGCTTCTGGCACGTAACCACCGCGCGATGAAAGCGCTGATCGGCATGGCCATCGCCGAAGAGCCTGTCAGTTTTGAGGACTATATCTGCGACGATGGCATGGGCGCGGGCCCGTATCGTATCCGCTGCACCATGCGTCGCGAAGGCGAAAAGGTAATCCTCGATTTCGATGGCACCGATCCGCAATCGAACGCCTCGATCAACTTTTATCTGAATGAAAACATGTTCAAGATGTTCTTTGGCATCTACATGATCATGGTATTTGATCCGCAGATCCTGTTCAATGACGGGTTCTACGATCTGATCGATGTGCGCATTCCCGATGGATCGTTGCTGAAACCAAAGTTCCCCGCAGCGCTTTCGGG
>CAIPWG010000361.1 GCA_903868655.1 uncultured Sphingomonadales bacterium | reverse complement strand
GACCATCGGGTGTCATGGCGAACACCACGCCGAACCCGATTTGTGCAATCAGGTCGGCATAGATCTGCGCGGTTTCATCCGCGCCGGCTTTGCTGCGAAAGGCGGGATTGGGGTGCATCGATGCACGCGCGTCGGATCAGCGGGGGCCCCGAGGGGGGCGCGGCGCTGTGCCGGTCGGGCGCCGCACCGGTTTGCCTGCGGGCACACCGGCCGGCTTGCCCACTGGTCTTCCCAAAGGTTTTCCAGCCGGTTTTGCGGGCAATTTTGCACGGGGTGCACCCAGAACTTTGCCCGCTTTACCCACCGTCTTGTCCACAACCTTGCGCAAAGGTTTGCGCGCCGGCTTGGGGCTGGCGGGCTCTTCGCCGCGTTTGCGCCGTTCGCCCTTGCGTTCACGCCGGATATCTTTCGAATGCGCACGCGCCGCGCGTTTTTCAGCCACGCGCGGATCCTTGGGCGTTGGCGCCAGCAGCAACAGGTCGCCATCGGATTCGGTGAAGCCAAGCTGTTCGATGCCCGTGGCAAAGTGTTCGGGCAAAGGCGCGGTTACATCCAGCGTGTCGCCTTCGGGATGCGGAATGACCAGGCGACGCGCGTGCAAATGCATCTTGCGGCTGATCGTGCCGGTCAGAAACGCAGCCTGTCCGCCGTATTTGCCATCGCCGACAATGGGATGGCCGATAGCGGCCATGTGTACGCGGAGCTGGTGCGTGCGGCCAGTCAGCGGTTGCAATTCGACCCACGCTGCGCGGTTGCCAGCGCGATCGATCACGCGATAGCGGGTGCGCGCCGTCTGGCCCGCGCCGCTTTCGTCGACCATCATCTTTTCGCCGCCGGTGCCGGGCTGCTTCGACAAAGGCAGTTCGATCATGCCATCGTTGATGGGGGGAATGCCGACCACCAGCGCCCAATAAATCTTGCGCGCGCCGCGCCCGGCAAAGTGCCGTGCAAAATAGGCAGCGCTGCCCGGAGTGCGCGCAATCAGCAGTACGCCTGAAGTATCTTTGTCTAGCCGGTGGACCAGACGCGGACGCGGGCCATTTTCGGCGGCATAAGCATCGAGCAATCCGTCGACGTGAACAAAGGTGCCACTGCCGCCCTGTGTGGCAAGGCCGGGCGGCTTGTTGAGCACGATCGCAGCCCGATCCTGGGTCAGCACCATGGCCTCGACCTGGGCAATTTGTTCGTCGGTCAGGGGCGTGCGTTCGCGCGCACCGCCAAGCCCCGGGGGCAGGGCACCGCCCGGTGGAACGCGCAAGGTCTGTCCGGCGGACAGCCGGGTATCGACATCGGCGCGTTTGCCATCGACCCGGATCTGGCCGGTGCGCGCCCAGCGCGACACGGTGGCGAAGCCGACTTCGGTAAGGTGCCGTTTGAACCAGCGGTCCAAGCGGACGCCTTCATCATCGTGGCCGACAATGAACTGGCGCACGGCATCGGCGGCAGTGGTCTTGGGCGGTTTCATGCCGTCACCCGCATCAGCGAGAGGCCGGCAAACAGCGCGCTGAACCCTGCGAGCAGCGAAAGACCGACATACAACGCGGCAAGACCGAGCGCGCCGCGTTCAACGAACAGGCCAAATTCCAGTGCGAACGAGGAAAATGTGGTGAACCCGCCCAAGACACCAACGCCCAAAAGCAGCCGCCAGTTTTCGCCGCCTGCGGAATAACGGGCCATCCAGCCGACCAGAATGCCCATTGCGAGCGACCCCAGCACATTGACGGTCAGTGTTGCCCAAGGGAACGAACTGGCCGCGATCGGGCCGATGAGGGATGTCCAAAGGCGGCCGGTGGCAAAGCGCAACCAGGACCCGGCAGCACCGCCGCCGGCAACCAGCAACGAAGCGACATAGAAGGAAGGAGGTGATTTCATTGAGCCGTCCATAGAGCAAGGCGCGCAAAAGTGGTAATCGGTTTTATCAAGCCTGATTTCGGTGCAATTGCTGCGGCTTGGCGGGGACAATGTACCTGCCGGGTTGCGTCACCCATACCGAAGTGATAGTGGGCTGCCATTCAGAGCCGATCCCGGTTGGGAATCGGCCCTTTTTGTTTTTCAGATGTCTTGGGCAATCCCCCGCCCTCGTTCGTGCAATTGGTGTGTGCGAACAGACGGGGTTCTGGCTTGTCATATTCGTGAGGTGTAGTTTTTTATGCAGATTCTCGTCCGCGACAACAACGTCGATCAGGCTCTTCGCGCGCTTAAGAAAAAGCTGCAGCGTGAAGGCGTCTACCGCGAGATGAAACTGCGCCGTCACTTTGAAAAGCCGTCGGAAAAGCGCGCTCGTGAAAAAGCCGCTGCTGTCCGTCGGGCGCGTAAGCTGGAACGCAAGCGCGTGGAACGCGACGGCGGCAAGTAGGGTGCGGCGCGGGAAGGGCGTCCTTCCTGCACTACCCCCTTGCGAGCCAGCCCACGCTGGGCCAAGAGGGCGCCGTTATCGCGGCGCCCTTTCGCTTGTCTGGTCGGTTGCCATCGACCCGGCGAATCGGGGCCAAACTGTCGATTCTTCCCAAGAGGGGCCAACATGACGGAAATCACCCGTGTTCCTTTGCAGCCGATTGCCAAAGGTGCGCTGACCAAGCTGTGGATCGGTGTTGTCGCCGCCGTCGCGATGGGTGGCGTATTGGCATATGAAACGCGGCAGCGCGGTCTGGATATCCAGACGATCACTGCGGGCAAGGGTGCATCGCCCACCGAAGCCGACTTTGTGCTGATCAACTATGTCGGTCGTTTGCCCAATGGCAAGGAATTCGATCGCGGCGAACATACGCCGTTGCAGTTGAAGGCGATGATCCCTGGTTTCATACAGGCGGTCGAAAAGATGCAGAAGGGTGGCAAATACCATGTCACCATCCCGGCCAGGCTTGGTTACGGCGCAGCGGGCCTGCGCAATCCGCAGACCGGGGAGTTTGTGATCCCGGCCAGCACCGATCTGACGTTCGATATCGATCTGATCGATTACAAGAACGGCGAAGAAGTGATGCGCCAGCGGATGATGATGCAGCAATTGCAACAACAGATGCGTGGCGCTGGTGCCG
>CAIPWG010000360.1 GCA_903868655.1 uncultured Sphingomonadales bacterium | reverse complement strand
TCGCGTTCCCACGAGCTGATCACTTCGTCGTAGGCGCCCAGCTCGTTCAGCTTGATTTCGTAGAACGCGCGGATGAACCCTTCGCCCAACAATTCGGCGACGGGGTCGCAGGCCAGCATCTGTTTCAGCGCACAATCGAGCGTGCGGGGCAGAGTGCGCTCTTCGAGATAAGCATTGCTGGTGATCAGTGGCAGTGGCTCGATGCGGTCGCGCAGGCCCAGAAAACCGGCGGCCAGTGTGGCGGCAATGGCAATATAGGGATTGGCATCGGCGCCGGGCAGGCGATTTTCGATCCGCGTGTTCTGCGGTGCAGACGTCGGGATGCGCAAGCCGCAGCTGCGGTTGTCATGCCCCCATTGCACATTGATTGGCGCGCTGTGCGCCGGGCGCATCCGCCGGAACGAATTGACGTTGGGCGCAAACAGTGGCGCAATTTCGGGCAAGTAGCGCTGCAAACCGCCAACAAAATGGCGGAATTCCTGCGTGATGCCAGCGTCGGTGCCAAACAGGTTGCGACCCCGGTCGTCTTGCGCCGAGATATGCAGGTGCATTGCGCTGCCCGGCTGGGTTTCCATCGGCTTGGCCATGAATGTGGCATAGACGCCGTGTTTCAAGGCGACCTGGCGGACAATGCGTTTGAAAATCGTCACCTGGTCACACAGGGCGACCGGCTCGCCATGGTTGAAATTGATTTCCAGCTGTGCGGTGCCGCTTTCGTGGATCATCGTATCGAGTTGCAGCGAGGCGATTTCCGAATTGTCGTAAATCTCTTCGATGATGTCTTCAAATTCTGTAACTGACTCAAGGCCATAGGGCTGCGGCGAGCTTTCAGCGCGGCCTGAACGGCCACGCGGGGGCACAATCGGCAGATCGGGATCGGAATTGATCTCGGTCAGATAAAATTCCAGCTCGGGCGCCACGACCATCGTCCAGCCGATCTCGGCAAACTTGTCGAGCACGCGTTGCAAGACATAACGCGGCGCAATTTCAAACGGCGATCCATCGCGGTGCAGCGCATCGGCCACAACGAACGCGGTCGGGGTGCGAAACCCCGGGGCGACGCAGATCGACCGGATATCGGGGCGCAAGGACACGTCGGGATCGCGATACAAAAAATCGTCGGCATCGGTATCGGCATAATTGCCCGTGATCGTCACGGAAAACACGCTCGACGGCAGGCGCAAGCTCATGCTGCCAACCGACGAGATGAATTTGTCAGCGGGGAACACTTTGCCGCGCACCACACCGTTTATGTCGGGCACCAGACATTCCACTTCGCTGATCCCTCTGCTGCGGATCCATTCGGCAAAAACTTCGGTCATAGTGGGGCTTCCATCAAAAGGGTGCGGCGCCGGGCGAGGTCAGGAAAACCGATCACGCAGCGCCATGAAACGCATGGCCAGGGCCTGTGTCGGCCATCGCAGCCAAGACCCCCCGGGAAAACGAGGACTTGGCAACCGCCGGACCAGATCATACTCCGGATTGGCCTCGCCCGCCATGGCGCGGCCGACAGCATCGCCCAGCCACGGCGCCAGCACTACGCCCACGCCTGAAAATCCGTTGGCGGCATAGAGACCTGCGCGCGGTTCGATGACAAAGGGCAGGCGATTGGGCGAGATGGCCGGTGTCCCGCCCCAGGCATGATCAATTGCGACGCCTGCCAATTGCGGAAACACCGCCTCCATATGCGGCCGCACAAAGGCAGCCAGATCGTGCGGCATGCGGTAGCCATACGTCTCTCCCCCGCCAAACAGCAGACGATGATCGGGCGTCAGGCGGAAGTAATAGACCACAAACCGCGAATCCGACACCGCCGCGCCATTGCGGATCAGGCTTGTGGCAAGCTCGGGATCAAGCGGCGCGGTCGTGGCGATATAATTGTTGATCGGCAATACGCGCGCATCGGTTTGCGGCAGCAGCGCCCGGGCGTAGGCGCCTGTGGCATCGAGCACGCGGCCAGCGCGGATGGTGCCCCGCGGGGTGGTTATGCGCCAGCCGTCGGCATCGGGGGTGAGCGCGGTGCAGGGGCTGTGTTGGTGGATCACCGCACCGGCGTCTTGCGCCGCACGCGCCATCGTGTGCGCCAGTTTCAGCGGATGGAGATGGCCACCGCGACTGTCGAGGCTGCCACCATGGTAGCCGGGGCTATCGACAAGCGCGCGCAAACTGTCGCGGTCGAGCGCGGTCAGGCTGTCATATCCCCAATCTTCCCGCATCTTCGCCACATGCGCATGGGTTTGTGCGACATCGCCGCGCCGATGGTCGGCGTGGATCAGGCCGGGGCGAAAATCGCAACGGTCTGCCGCCCAATCCAATATGCCGTCCAGATGCGTGCGGGCGGCAAGGGCTGCCTGCCACAGCGCAGTGGCCTTCGCATGGCCCAGCCGCTGTTCAAACCAGGGCAAATCCTGCTGCCAGCCGACATGCACTTGCCCGCCGTTGCGACCCGACGCACCCCAGCCGATCGGGCCTGCCTCGATCAGCCGCACAGTCTGCCCGGCGCGGGCCAGCGCAAGCGCCGCGCCCAGTCCGGTAAAGCCGCCGCCGATAATGCAATGGTCGCTCGTCGCATCGCTCTCCAGCGCCGGGGCGTCGATCTGGCGATCGATCGTTGCGGCATAATAGGAGCGTGGAAAGCGGCCAGTCTCTTCGCCGCTCGGACCTGCCCTCTCGATGGATCGAGAATACAACATTGCCATCAGAACTACGCTTGCGGGCCGCGCCGGTCAATCGGACAGCGCGCGTGTTTTAATCGTCGAGCACGACCGAGGCGGCAGCCGTCCACTGCAGCCAGACTTCGCTGCCCGTCGCCAATGCCGGCCCCGCCGTGCGGGTGCCATTGGGAGCGGTCACTTTGATCAGCGTGCCCGCCGGGGTGCGAATGTCGTACATGGTGACCGCGCCGAGATAGGCGCTGATGATGATGGTACCTTGCGTGGCATTGGCAGGATTGTGGGGGTGGGGGGCCCCGGCAGGGGTCATGGTAATCTTTTCGGGCCGCACGCCGACCCACACTTTCGCGCCGACCACTTGGTGAGCCGCGGTCAAAACCTCCAATGGGGCGTTGAGCGCCGGCGTCGTCACCCTGCCGTGTGCCGATACACGTCCTTCAAACAGGTTGATCGTGCCGATGAAGTCGGCGACGAAGCGGTTGGTCGGGTATTCGTACAAATCACCGGGGCTGGCGACCTGTTGCAAAGTGCCTGCGTTCATCAGCGCGCAGCGGCTGGCCAGTGCCAGCGCCTCGTCCTGATCGTGGGTGACCATCACGAATGTCACGCCGACTTCGCGCTGGATCGCGGCCAGTTCGCCACGCATGGCATCACGCAGTTTGGCATCGAGCGCCGACAGCGGCTCATCCAGCAGCAGAACCTTGGGGCGTTTCACCAGGGCGCGTGCGAGCGCCACACGCTGACGTTGCCCGCCCGATAGCTGATCCGGGCGGCGCCGGGCAAAGGCATCCAGTTTGACCAGCGCCAGCGCCTCGGCCACGCGGGCGTCGCGTTCGTCGCGCGGAACCCTGTCGATTTTCAGCCCGTAGGCGACATTGTCCGCCACGCTCATATGCGGAAACACCGCGTAAGACTGAAACACCATGTTGACCGGGCGGCGGTTGGGGGGAACCCCGGTCATATCGACGCCATCAATCAGAATGCGGCCTTCGCTCGGGATTTCCAGGCCCGCCAGCATGCGCAGCAGCGTCGTCTTGCCACAACCCGAAGGGCCGAGCAGCGAAAAGAACTCGCCCGCCGCGATATCGAGGCTGACATTGTCGACCGCGACAAAGCGCCCAAACCGTTTGGTGACATTTTCAAACCGGATCAGCATCAAACGCCTTTTGCCTTGGCCATGTCGGAGCCTTGCAGTCTCATCCCGATCAACGTCAGCACCACGGTAATCGCCATCAACACGGTTGAGGCCGCATTGACTTCAGGCGTTACCGAAAACCGCACCATCGAATAAATTTTGACAGGAAAGGTCACCGTGTTGGGCCCGGCGGTGAAAAACGTGATGACGAAATCATCAAGGCTGAGTGTAAACGCCAGCAATGCACCTGCAATCAGCGCAGGGCGCATATGCGGCAGCAGGATGTCGCGCATCGCGCGCAATTCGCTTGCGCCCAGGTCACGCGCGGCTTCTTCCATCTCGCGGTTGAACGAGGCGAGCCGCGCGCGCACCACCACCGTGACAAACGGAAAGCTGAATGTGATGTGCGCAATCGTGATCGCGCCCAGATCGAACGGCCAGACCAGATCGCGTGGCCAGGGCGCGATCGTGCCGAAAAATACGAGCATCGCCACGCCCATGCAGATCTCGGGCACCACGATTGGCAAAGTAATCATGCCATCGAACGCGCCTTTGCCCGGAAAACGGAATCGCCAGAGCGCAATCGCCGCCATCGCGCCCAGCACCACACTGACGGCAGTCGACAGGGCGGCGATTGTCAACGAATTGGCAAAGGCACTGATCAGCGCGTCATCGTTTGCGAGGCGCGCATACCAGTCAACCGTGAACCCTTCCCAGCGGATCGTGCGTTTGGAATTGTTGAAACTGAACAGGATCAGGCTGGCAAGCGGCAGATAAAGAAACACCATTACGCCTGCGACCCATAGTCGCAGAGGCCAGCGCCCGGCATAATCGAGCGGGCTCATGGTGGTCCGTTTTTTGACGAACAGCGCCATGTCAGTGCGCCTCGCGCCGCGCTGCGCGGCGCTCGGCCAGCGCGCGCCATGCCATCGCCGCCAAAGTCAGATACATCAGCATGAATGACAGCGCCGCACCGAAAGGCCAGTCATTGGCACGTTTGAACTGGCGCTCGATCACGCTGGCGATCATCTGGCTGTCGGTCCCGCCGAGCAAGTCTGGCGTCAGGTAAGAGCCGAGCGCAGGAATGAAGCACAACAGCAGCGCCGAAAGAATCCCCGGCCAGACAATCGGGATTACGACGTGAAAAATCGTGCGCAGATGCCCGGCGCCCAAATCGAGACTGGCCTCGATCAATGAACGATCAAGCCGGTCGAGCGAGGAAAACAGGGGCAGAACAAGGAACGGCAGATGGACATAGACCAGGCCAACGACGACCGCGAAATTGGTGTGGAGCATCTCGAACGGGCCCAGCCCGATCAGGCCCAGGCCATCGTTGATCCAACCTTCGGTGCGCATCACCGCCATCAGCGCATAAGTGCGTACCAGCAGGTTGGTCCAGAATGGCAGCATGATTGCCAGAAGCAGGAGGATTTTGGCGCGCATCGAGGCAAAAGTCATGACCAGCGCATAGGGAAATCCGATGATCAGGCAGATCGCCGTGGTCGCGGTTGCAAACAGCACCGACTTGGCAAAGATCCATAGATA
>CAIPWG010000359.1 GCA_903868655.1 uncultured Sphingomonadales bacterium | reverse complement strand
TGAACGCGACGAGCACGTTGCGGCCTAGCGCCAATTCGCCCAGATCGGTCGACGGACCATCGGCGATGATCGTGCCGGCCTCGACCAGCTCGCCCACCTTCACCAGCGGGCGCTGGTTGATGCAGGTGTTCTGGTTCGAACGCTGGAACTTCTGCAGGGTGTAGATGTCGACGCCCGACTGGCCGGCTTCGATATCCCCCGCAGCGCGGATCACGATGCGTGTGGCATCGACCTGGTCGACGATCCCGCCGCGCAGTGCGGCAATCGCCGCACCCGAATCGCGGGCTACGGTTTCTTCCATCCCGGTGCCGACAAACGGTGCATCGGCCTTGACCAGCGGCACCGCCTGGCGCTGCATGTTCGAGCCCATCAGTGCGCGGTTTGCGTCATCGTTTTCCAGGAACGGAATGAGCGAAGCGGCAACCGAAACCAGCTGTTTCGGGCTGACGTCCATCAGCGTGACCGTATCGCGCGGCGCCATCACGAATTCGCCGTTCTGGCGTGCAGACACCAGTTCTTCGCCGAACGAACCATCGGCATTGAGCGCTGCCGAGGCCTGCGCCACGGTGTGCTTCTGCTCTTCCATCGCCGACAGATAGGTCACGTCGCTGGTCACTTTGCCATCGATCACCTTGCGATACGGTGTTTCGATGAACCCGTACTTGTTGACCCGCGCAAAAGTCGACAGCGAGTTGATCAGACCGATGTTCGGACCTTCAGGCGTCTCGATCGGGCAGATACGACCATAGTGCGTGGGGTGAACGTCGCGAACTTCAAAGCCTGCGCGTTCGCGCGTCAGACCGCCCGGCCCCAATGCCGAAACACGGCGCTTGTGCGTAACTTCAGACAGCGGGTTGGTCTGGTCCATGAATTGCGACAGCTGCGACGAGCCGAAGAATTCGCGCACCGCGGCCACCGCCGGCTTGGCGTTGATCAGGTCGTTGGGCATGACAGTCGATACATCGACGCTGCTCATGCGCTCCTTTACCGCGCGTTCCATGCGAAGCAGGCCAACGCGGTACTGGTTTTCCAACAGTTCGCCGACCGAACGTACCCGGCGGTTGCCAAGGTTATCGATGTCATCGACTTCGCCCTTGCCGTCCTTCAGGTTCACCAGTTCTTTGACCACCGACAAAATATCGTCGGTGCGCAAGGTGGTGACCGTATCGGGGCAATCGAGGCTCAGGCGCATGTTCAGCTTGACGCGGCCAACCGCCGACAGGTCGTAGCGGTCGCCGTCGAAGAACAAACCGTCAAACAACGCTTCAGCAGTTTCGCGCGTCGGCGGTTCGCCGGGACGCATCACGCGGTAGATATCGGCCAACGCATGGTCGCGATCTTCAGCCTTGTCGGCCTTCATCGTGTTGCGGATCCATGGCCCGGTCGACACGTGATCGATGTCAAGCAGATCGAGCCGATCCACGCCATTGCGATCAAGTACTTCGAGGTTTTCGGGGCTGACTTCGTCGCCGGCTTCGATCCAGATGCGGCCGGTCGATGTGTCGATCAGATCGACCGCCGAATAGCGGCCAAAGATTTCCTCGGTCGGAATCAGCAGCTGTTCCAGGCCATCCTTGCCCGCCTTGTTGGCGGCACGCGGGCTGATTTTGGTTCCCGCCGGAAACACAACTTCGCCCGACTTGGCATCGACGATGTCGAACGTTGGCTTGGTACCGCGCCATTGGTCGAGCACAAACGGCACGCGCCAGCCGCCATCGGCACGGACCCAGGTAACCTTTGAATAGAAATGGTCGAGGATCTGTTCGCCGTTGAGGCCCAGCGCATAAAGCAGGCTGGTGACCGGCAGCTTGCGCTTGCGGTCGATACGCACGTTGACGATGTCCTTCGCATCGAATTCAAAATCGAGCCATGAGCCGCGATAGGGAATAACGCGTGCGGCAAACAAGTACTTGCCCGACGAATGCGTCTTGCCGCGGTCGTGGTCAAACAACACGCCCGGCGAACGGTGCATCTGGCTGACGATAACGCGCTCGGTGCCGTTGATGATGAAGGTGCCGTTATCGGTCATGAGCGGCATATCGCCCATGTAAACCGGCTGTTCCTTGATGTCGCGGATAGAGCGGGCGCCGGTATCCTCG